>NZ_VFTL01000049.1:0-44547 GCF_006439385.1 Mesorhizobium sp. B3-1-7 | reverse complement strand
GCCGATGCCGGCGCCGGCAATAGCGGCGGAACCCGAATTGCCGCCACTGCCGTTGCCGCTATTACCACCGTTCCCGTTTCCACCGCCGCCATTACCACCGCCACCGCCGCCTTTGCCGGCATAGGCCTTGGTCACGACGAGACCATCAATGGAGAGACTGAAAGGCGTGACGACAAGCGCCAACGCTGCCAGTGCTGGCAAGACTAGCCTGCAGCCCCCGCGCGACGCGCGCATTCCGCTCTCCCCATGCCAACCCTTCAGCCCGTCGGCCGAACTACCCCACCGGCAATGTCGCAGCATAAGCATCCCCAATCGGCAAGGCATAAGGAAGTGGCCCACGACCCTTGTCTTGTCCACTCGGACCTATTGCAATTCTTGCATAGGACCTAAGTCTTATTTCAACCACTGGGTGCGGCCGAACATTGCCGCCGCAGAGGTGCATTTTCCAAAGCCTACCAATTCCGAGCAGCGGGCTCCGAAGCGGTTCACTGTTTCACGGAAACGGCAAACCACCGCGCCTCCTTGTTTTGAAGCAGCTCCGGGCGGAAGGCCACGGCGAAGCGCTGGGCCTGACCGTTTCGCGCATTTCCAGGAATCGCCCTGGTTCGGAAGATGGATTCAGGCCGGCAAAGGCATTGGCCGCCGCGCCGCAACCGCCGTGCCGAAAGCGGCGGCAATGACGGCGGCGATGCCTGCGCATTGCAAAAGGTCGAGCTTTTCATGCAGGAATAGAAAGCCGGTGAGCGCGCCGCCCGCCGGCTCCAGACAGACCAGCATGCCGTAAACTTTGGCCGGCATGCGGGCCAGCACCAGCATTTCCAGATAGAAGGGTAGCGCGCTGGAGAACAGGCCGACCACGGCGGCGCCTGCCATGATGTGCGAATCGGTGAGATAGGCCTGAGCAGCGTTGAAGCCGAAGGGCAGCGCCAGCACGGCGGCGATCGCCATGCCGTAGGCGGAGGTGCGCACGCCGAGTTCGGCGCCGGCCTTCTGCGCGAAGATGATGTAGAGCCCCCAGCAGGCGCCCGCCGCCAGCGCCAGCGCCACGCCTGTCGGATCGAGCCCGCGGCTGATACCGGCAAAGGGCGACAAAAGCACGATGCCGACGACGGCCAGCGCCACCCAGACAAGGTCGAGCAGGCGCCTGAAGCCGAGCGTGGCGACGAACAGCGGCCCGGTGAATTCGAGCGCCACGCAGACACCGAGCGGAATGCGCTGGAGCGCGGCATAGAACAACATGTTCATGGCGCAGACGGTGATGCCGTAGGCGGCGAGCCAGGGCAGGTTTTTGCGCGAGGGCAGCACTTTCCAGGGCCTCAGCACCGCCGCCAGCATCAGCGCGCCAATGGCGAGCCTCAGCATGGTCGTGCCTTCCGGGCCCAGAACCGGGAACAGCCCCTTGGCAAAGGCGGCGCCGACCTGCACGGAGAGCATTGCACCGAGCAGGCCAAGCACCGGCATGACGCCGACAGGGGCCTGTTGGTTAGCTTCCTGTGCTACGGTCAATCCTGGCTCCATCCCTGGTTCAGATATGGAGATAGGACGCGGGCGCCACGCTGTCGTGAGGCAGCGGGAGGCGGATCGATGGGGCAAGGGGAGCGAGGCTTGTCGCCTTCGCCGTCCCAGGGCGGAGCAAGGAGCGAAGCAACGCGCGCAGACTCGAGGATCTATGCCGTTACGCTAAAGCGCGTCGCGTCGAAACGGATTCACGCGACGCGCTTTAGGTCGTTGCTTGATGCATGTCGTTGTCGCAAAACCGAGGTCACTTTTGCGCGACATGCATTAAAGCGTTGCAACGATTGTAGAATTCTCCACGGCCGAACTCGTGGCAAGGTCACGGAATGGATCCTCGGGTCAAGCCCGAGGATGACGAGCGTCAGGGCACGCCCTTCCCCGATCCGCTGCGCGGATCGGCCTACCCCATCAACTCACCCCGCCATGGCGAGCGGCGCGGCGCTCTTGTTGGGGATCTGGATGTCGATCTCCAGCGTCGACATGGTGGCGCCGCGATCCATCGAGACCTGGAGGTAGTCCTGGTCGATCTGCACATGCCTGGCAATGACCGCCATGATCTCCTCGCGCAGGATGGAGACGAGATCCGGCTGGCTGCGGCTCTGGCGCTCATAGGCGAGCAGCAGC
Source organism: Mesorhizobium sp. B3-1-7 (assembly GCF_006439385.1). NCBI lineage: Bacteria > Pseudomonadati > Pseudomonadota > Alphaproteobacteria > Hyphomicrobiales > Phyllobacteriaceae > Mesorhizobium > Mesorhizobium sp. B3-1-7. Next base: position 42,408 of record NZ_VFTL01000049.1, on the reverse strand, counting down.
TGCAGCCGCTCGCGCGCTACCGGCGCGCTGGTGCGCCGCTTGAAGAGATCGAGGATGCTCATGCGGCCCTCCTTCCGAGAAGCCGGTCGAGGAAGCCCTTGCGTTCGAAGGGGACGACCACCGGCAGGTCCTCGCCTTCCAGGCGTCTTGCCGCTTCGAGATAAGCCTTTGCGGCACCATTGAGCGGTTCCGAGAGCGTGACAGGCGAGCCGAGGTTGGAGGCCCGCAGCACATCCTGGCTTTCCGGGATGATGCCGAGCAGCGGCGTGGAGAGTATCTCCAGCACGTCGTCGATCGACAGCATCTCGCCGCGCGAGGCGCGCGCCGCGTCGTAGCGGGTGACCAGCACGTGCTTTTGCACCAGCTCGCCCTGCTCCGCCTTCATGGTGCGGGCATCGAGCAGGCCGATGATGCGGTCGGAGTCGCGCACCGACGACACTTCCGGGTTGGTGACGATGACCGCCTCGTCGGCGAAGCGCATGGCGAGTTGGGCGCCGCGCTCGATGCCGGCAGGGCTGTCGCAGAACACGTAGTCGAACACCGAGCGCAGCCGGGCGATGACCTCGGCCACGCCCTCTTCGGTCAGCGCGTCCTTGTCGCGCGTCTGCGAGGCCGGCAGCAGATAGAGCGTCTCCAGCCGCTTGTCGCGGATCAGCGCCTGCGACAGCTTCGCCGAGCCCTGGATGACGTTGACGAGGTCGAACACCACGCGGCGCTCGGCGCCCATGATGAGGTCGAGGTTCCTCAGGCCGACGTCGAAATCGACCAGCGCCACCTTCTTGCCGGTCTTGGCCACGGCGGCGCCGAGCGCGGCCGTCGAGGTCGTCTTGCCGACGCCCCCCTTGCCCGATGTGACCACGACTACCTTGCCCATATATCCAGCCTCCATTGGCGGTTTTTATTCTCTGGCCGTGCGCGGCACGGCGGACTCGTTAACAACTTTGGCACGCGAAACCGGTCCGAAGCTTGCGCCGCCGGACTAGCCGAGCGGCACCACGCACAGCGCATCGTTGTCGAGGAAGGCCTGCACCGCCTTGCCGCGCGAGACGCCTTCCATCTCCTCGGCCGTGGTGTACCAGCCATCGACGGCAAGCAGCTCGGCCTCGTTCTTGCGGCAGAAGATGCGCGCCGAAATATTGCCTTCCGAGCCGGCGATCGCGCGGCCGCGCAGCGTGCCATAGACATGGATCGAGCCGCCGGCGACGATTTCGGAACCGGACGCGACCGAGCCCAGCACGATCACGTCGCCATGCGGATGGAAGACCGACTGCCCGGAGCGGATCGGCGCCTTGATCATCAAAGTGCCGGCCGAAGGCTCGGTCCGCACGCTCTCGGCGCCCTGCCCCGCCTCGGTCTGCGCCGGCTCGATCCGCACCGCTTCGAGCCTTGCCAGCTCGGGATCGACCGGCTCGTCGCCGGACATCTCGATCTGCGGAGCCTCGGCCGACGCCGCCGCTTGGATGGTTTCTTGGGTCACCTGCACCCGCTCCCCGGCGGCGGCCATTTCGAGTTCTTCCGCTCGCGCCTTGCGGGCTGCCCGGCCGAGCAGCCCCTCGGCGGTCGCCTCCTTGGCGCCGGCGAGCAGAGGCGGCAGATCGGGCCCGAGCTCGGCGCCTTCCAGCTCGATGGCGTAGACGCGGATGCCGCGCGAGCCGAGCACGCCGACAAGCGCGCCAATCTCCTCCGGCCCCGGCTGCAAAATGTTCAGATCCAGCACCACCGGACGCCCGTTGAAATAGCCCGGCGAGTTGGCGATCCAGTGATCCAATCCCTCCAGCCAGTCGGCGATCGGCGCCTCCGGCGTCAGCGTGAAAGCGACGAACGAACGGGCGCGAAAGCGGATCGATTTGTTGTGCAAAGGGGCGGCGAAGGTCACGTCCAAGCGAATCCTTACTCAATGGTTAAAGGGTGCCGGGGCAATGGTTAACAAAAGGTTAATTTTGGGGATTGGGGCCGTTAACAACTGACGCGGCTGAGTTCTGTGGCAGCGCGGTGACAGGGCTTGCCAATGCCGCTATCGTCTCATCCCAAGCTGGCGCAAAGCAAGGGAGATCATGTCATGAGGTTGGAGGTCGGCAGACCAGAGGATGCGGCCATTGCCTTTGCCGATGCCTGGAACAGACATGACATGGACGACTTCACGGCGCTGTTTTCCGAGGATGCCAATTTCGTCAATGTCGTGGGCATGTGGTGGAAAAGCCGCGCAGAGATCGAAGCGGCGCACCGCGCGACTCATGGGACTATGTTTCGCGACAGCCGGTTGGAGGGTGTCGTCTCGTCTGTAGTCGAGTTGTCTCCTGGCCTTGCATCGGTGCACTATAGATGGACCCTGACCGGCGCCTCTGCTCCGGATGGCTCGCCAGCCGGAACACGGGAAGGCATCCTGCTTCTGGTGGTGGGGAAGGAACAGGCCGGCTGGCAGATAAAGGTGGCCCAAAACACCGACATTGTTCCAGGGGCGATCACTCCCCCTGCCAACGCGAGGAGATAGCGGCCAAGCTCGCAAGGCGTGTGAAGCGCCTAATATACGAAGCGATGCGCGCGGACCATCCTCTTGCCCGAGACTTTCCACTCTCTTCAGGAAGGAGACGGGCATGGGCATCGATCGGCAAGACAGCAAGCGAGCAGGCAAGACAGGGGCCGCCATGGCAGCGCTGATGCTGCTTGCAGGATGTATGACGCACCAGCCAACTGGCACGGACGCATACCGGACGAGCAGCATAGACCAATGGCTGACGACCGACGATGCCGACAAGGCGGTCAGCGCGATGAGCGCCAAGGGCATGATGCCGGCGACCATCAACTGCCGGTTCGCCGACACCACGCCTGGCAAGGTGGCCTACCGCTCGAAATTCACCTGGAAACGGGCGCCTGCAAACACACGCTACCATTGGGAAGTCGGCGACCCGGCCTATCTCGCCAGCAAGGATGTCGCATCCAGCAGGGTTGGGCTGCGCCGGACGTTCGCGAAGACGGTGCGGGACCCGGCCACGGGGCAGAAGATGGGGTGCTCGATCTGGGTGAGCTAGGTCTGCTGCGGGATTGGCCGTGGCTACGATGGCTGGGAGCGTCGCGGCAGAGTACGTCGTCGCAGACGGATGATTGAGCTGCTCCAGCCAGTCGGCAATCGGCGCCAGCGTACAAGCGACGAAAGAACGCGCAAGGATGCAGGTGGATTTGTCGTGCAAGGGGCGTCGAATGCCAGGCGCATGGACCCGACTATGATTTCCCGGCCTTGAGCGCCTTTGCCTCTCTCACAAGAGATGGCCAGTTCAGGCCGACAAGGTAAATGAGTTCGAGCGCCTGAGCTTCGGTGATGCCGGTCTGCCGCACTAGCCGCTTGACGATATCGTCAAGCGTCGGCTGGCCTTTGTCGCGCGCCATTGCATTCCCCTTTCGTCCCCAACGGCTCTCGCTTCTCGATAGTTCCGCTAGCCAGGCAGGAAATGTGGGCGCACAGTGGACTCTCGCTGATGCGGCGAGGACAGTCCGGCTTGACCTCTTGCTAAACGGGTCGGGCTGTCCAGCAGCTTCGCTTCGGACGGTCCAGAAGCTTCGCTTCGGACGGTCCAGAAGCTTCGCTGTCGCTTCGTATGGATATGGACCCGCGTTCGCGCGTCTAAAATATTTTTTGTTTCGCGCGGCCCGAGCGACCCGATCGAGGTTGCCTTTCGACAGGTCCGTAAGAACAATGCTTGCTATGTTGGGGGCGCCGGCCTAAGCCCAGCAATGGCTAATGAAAAATTCGACCAGCCGGTGACGGTTGTCACCGAGTTGACTGGCGGCGGGCACGAGACAATCGGCGACGCGGCCGCGTGCCTGGACTTCCTGCTCAGAAGATGGCGCGGCAAACGCAGCGAAAAGCATCGTGCGGCCGTTCAGGCCTGCGCGGATACCAATAGTGGGCGCCGCCCGGCCTCATTCGCGCGAAAGGCGTTCATAGTCGCCGCCCGCGAGGCCGCTATTCTGGTGACCTCCTAGGGCTCCTCACGTGACCTGAAATTCCTGTTTTCAATATCGATGATGTCGCCGCAATTTTCGCACTCCATCTGGGTGTGAGTGCGAATCCAGCCTACGCGTGTTTTGGCCTGGTGGTGGCACCGAGGGCATTCGACATCGATTTCGAAGTGGTCGGACTCTCGCTTTGTCATCGCAGTCCCCAAGGCTGGCCTGACGCGGCATCATCCGTTGTCAGTATTCCGCTCCGGCTCGTTTTCCTGCTCCACTACCTTGCCTTTCGCCTCTTTGGCCGCGAGCTTCGCCTCCTTCTTTGCCGCTTTCGCCTGATCGCGCCTACTGCGCTCGTATCGATAGTTGGGCTTCATCGCCATGGCATTTCTCCCGCTGGATCATTGTACGGCCTGGATTTGGGTATGCCTGGGGTCGCAACCGGTCATAGGATAGAAGGCCCAAACGGACGGTGGCGGAATATCAAATCAGGCGATTGCGTTCCGCGATCTCGCGTGCCCGCCTGACTGTCCCGTCGGTGTCCGCGAGTTTGCGCCGCGCTGCCTCGTCCTTCCTGATCGTCAGCCGCACTGGCATGATGTCTGAGCGCCTCACGACCGGCTTGATAGCGACCGGCGGTGCCTCGGGGGTTTTCATCGAACGCATCGGCGTTATCCTTTCACGTAAGACGACAGCCAGGGGGACTGCCAGCCGCCGCATCGCTTGCCTGCATGCTCGTTCTTTCGATATCGGCTCCCCGCCTATCGGAAACCGGTGGAGGTCAAGGTGTAGGAGTTCCGCCGCTCGCGCGCATAAGCTTTGCTTGCGGCGTCTTGGATGGAACCGCGCAACGCGTCGAATGCCGAAAGGTATGCGTTCTCGGCAGTTTCCTTGCCGCCAGGATGGTCGCCAAATGTGCCTAATGCCTCTACTTCGACGAAAAAACGGACCTGGAACATACCGTCATGCCCAATGAAGCATACGGCGTTCCGCGTCTCGTCGAAACTTCGGCTGGGATTTGGAAAGGCAAGCGTCATGTTTGATCCGCCCGCATTTCGGTATGTTCAAGTGCCAACCGGGCCCCGTTCCATTCCTTTCGGCCCTCGGCATTGCGACGATTGAGATCCAACATCCTTTTCGTCGCATGCGCATGGGTGAGACCGACCATCGGAACGCCGTCGACATAGGCGGGAATTCCCGTGAAGACGTGGTAGACGGTCCAGGAATGATCAAATTCGACGCGGCGACCATATTGAAGGTCGCTGAAGTCATGGCCCAAGATGCCGCCGTTATGTCGCGAGCCGCCGAATACGGTATTTTGAACCCGCTCGGTTTCGTCGTTGGGGATGGTTCTGTTCATACCCGTCTTTCCCCGCCTCCCTGCGCGGCAATGATCTCCGAATAAAGGGCTGCGCCATCGGCTTCGGAGATCGTGACGGCGTCCGGCCATTGCGGCATGTTCAGCGTTCTCGCCAAGAGCCGCGCGATCGCGATGGCGTTATCGAGATCGGCCGCCAGCGCCGTCTCGCGGCCGATGACGGCACGCGCGTCGTCGGCGACACGCGTGCGATAAAATTCGATCACGACCTTCATCGGGGTCCGCCGCGCCATCAGTCCTTGGCCTTCGCCTGGGCATTGATGACGGCGCACTCGATCTGGTTGCCAAACAGACTTTCCTGCTTCGGCTTCCTGGCCTCGCGGTTGGAACGCTTATGTGCCCTGGCCATGTCCGAACGTCCTTTCGATGAGGGCAATGCCATTGTCCGATGCCGGCGTCTCGACACGCTCCAAACTGTCCTCGGTCACCACGCGCTCATGCGGTTCGCCGTCGCTGCGGATGCGGTATTGTGGGGAGCTTCCCTTTGGCGGCAGTGTGCCGGTGACACGATAGATTTCGTCAGTCTTCGGACCGGCGCCAACACCGCCCTTCAGCCGGACCGCTTGTCCGATGTCAAAAAGACGAGGGGGAGCCCCGTGCTGGATGGGGCGTGCGTTGCGTTGCAAGAGGGTTGTCATGGTTGTCTCCCGTCCTCGACGAGCGCGGCCTCGAGCGTGGCCGGTTCGATCGGTACCATTTGCCGCGTGGACTCTTTTGCGGAGATCGCCGGCAGGTGAACGAAGGCGGCCACGCGGCGCCATGCGCTGCGCGCCCCTTCGAAGGATTCGTCATCGAGATCGACGCGGTAGTCGCCGGGCGGCCGCGGCGCATCGAAGCCCGGCAGCATAAACGCCGCATTGAAGCGAACGACGGTCGGCGTGGTGCGAGTGGTCACTTGCGGCTTCCTGCGGAAACGCGCGCATGCGCCTTCCGCTTCAATTCCAGCCGAACCGCCGAAACGATGTCCGACGCTGCCAGTACATCCGTGGTCAACGCCGGCATCATTTCAGGGTTCAAACGAAGCGAGTTGCCGCGCCGGGAGCGGCGCAGTGCTTTCGCTATCGAAAATTCGGAGGCGGATGGCGAGGCTTCACTATGACGAAAGCCACCTCGACCAAATCAACGAATTTTATGTATGCACCCCAATTACGCTGCGAACAAGATGGCGGACGCGCTTTATTTTTCCCGGTTAAATAAAAAAGCGTCGCTTGGAGACTGAAAAACAAACAGAATTCTTCTCATCCGCGCTGATATTTTCCGAGTCTCGTAATTATTCCGCCCGATATTTTTACGGAATCCAGCTGTTGATTTCGGCATTCCTATCTATCGCCCGTCAGGCCGTCTATAAAGACAGGCATCCTCGCCTTTGCCGACACAGGAAGACGCACCCTTGAAATCCGCTCTCCCAAACAATCGCGTCATCCGGCGCGCCGCTCCCGGCACCCGCCACCACCTCGATACTCGGGGTCCTCTCCATGCCTGAACTGACGCCTCACGCCCTCGGCAAATTCGACGCCAAGGCGCCGGCCGCCGTGACGGAGCCAGCCAGACCGAAGCGCCTGGAGAATGCAGCGGCGCGCGGGCTGGCGGCGCTCTCTTCACACGGATCTCTCGCCTTGAAGCTGTATGTGATGCTTTGGATCGTCGCCTTGGCGGTGTCGGTATTTGTCATGGTGAAGGCCTGACAAGGTCGGCCCGTCGCCTGAGGCGCAAACGAAAGGAATGTGAGCATGGCAAACCGTTACGCGCTTCGAATGGACCGGCCAAACAGCTGGACCGTCTTCGACATCTTCACCGGCCAACCTGCCGAGGTCGAGCAGAAGATCATGGTCGGCATCAGGACACGCCGCGCCGAAAAGCTGGTTGTCGAACTGAACATCCAAGACGTCAAACGGCGGGAAGACGCTCACAGGACATCCTGATCCCGCCAAGGCGGGTGACTCACATGCTTTGCTGCATCTATAGGGTAAGGATTCCTGGATGGAGCCAGCCAGCGTGAGCGACGACAAAGCCCTCATCACCTCCCTTCGCATTGCCTGCGCCACCTCGACCATCTGGAACGCCGCCGAGCTCGCGTCGCGCGATCCCGGCTTCGATGCCCGCAATTTCGGCGCCTCGGCGCTGGTGCGGCCGCGCGATGTCGAGGGTGTTGTGGCGCTGGTGAAATTCTGCGCGGAGCATGGCATTAGCCTTGTCCCCCAGGGTGGGCGCACGGGGCTGGCGGGCGGGGCGGCGACTTGCTCCGGCCAGGTGATCTGCGATCTCGGCGGGCTGAACCGGATCGAGGAGATCGACCCTTTCGCGCGCGTGGCGATCGTTCAGGCGGGCGTGACGCTCGGCGCGTTGCGGGAGGCGGCGGCCCGGCATGGGCTGGATCCGGGCATCGACCTTGCCGCGCGCGGCAGCGCCACGATCGGCGGCATGGTTTCCACCAATGCCGGCGGCATCATGGCGTTTCGCAACGGCACGATGCGCCACCGCGTGCTCGGCCTGGAAGCCGTGCTGCCGGACGGGCGGGTGTTTTGCGATCTCACCCGGGTGCTCAAGACCAGCGCCGGCTATGATTTGAAACATCTCTTCATCGGCGCGGAGGGCACGCTGGGCATCGTCACCCGCGTGGCGGTGCGGCTCGATCCGGTTGCCGGCGCCAGCGCCACCGCGCTTGTCGGCGTGACGGATGCCGCCAGCGCGCAGCGCATCGTGCGGCATTTTCTGGGCTCGACCAGCGCCCGGCTCACCGGCGCCGAGATCCTGTGGCGCAATTTCGCGTCGCTCATGCAGCGGGCGCTGAACTATGCGCCAGGCAGCCTGCCCCTCGACGCGCCCTGCCTTCTGGTGCTGGGGCTCGGCGCCGACAGCATCGAGGCGGCTCGACAAGTGCTGGAGGACGGGCTGGCGGCGGTCTGGGAAGAGGCCGGCATCATCGACGGGCTGGTGGCGAGCTCCGAGGCGCAAGCCGCCGCGATGTGGCGGCTGCGCGAGGAGACGGAGCAGATCGAGCGCGCGCATCCCATGGCGCCCTCCTTCGACGTGTCGGTGCCGGGCGGCGCGCTGGATCAATATGTGGCGCGCATCGATGCGGGGCTGAAGACGCTCGACGCCTCTTACGCACCATACGTCTACGGCCATCTCGCCGACGGCAATCTGCACATCTCGATCAATTGCGACGGGCCGGTCTCGCATGAGCGGCACGCGGCGATCGAGGACGTGCTTTACGAGGGTCTGCGCGAGGCCGGCGGCTCATTCTCGGCCGAGCACGGGGTCGGGCTGGAGAAGCGCGATGCCTATGAGCGGCACGCGGACCCGGTGAAGCAGGATTTGGCGAAGGCGATCAAAGAGATGATCGATCCGGGTAATGTGATGAATCCGGGGAAGGTCGTAGGGTGAGGTTGGCGGCCCTAGCCTTTCGGAGTGCGACTCTTCCCCCTACTCGCACTGGCGGCGCGGACCGCCGTCGAAGGGCTGGTAGGTGTTGTCCTGCGGATCGTAGGAGCGGTAGCGGCTGAAGCAGTAGTCGACGTGGTCGCCCGATACCGGGCGACCCGATGCCTGTTCCCGGGCGGCCTCTGCCTCGGGCGAAATCTCTTCCGGCGGGCCGCCATAGGTGGTGGCGTAGCCGTCGGCCGACGGGGCGTAGCCTTCCATCTCGGCCTGGTCGTCGCTCGTCCGATCGTCAGGCATGGCGTTCTGGCGATCGCTCGCTGCTGTCTGGTCATTCTGGCCTGCGCCCGTCGAGGCGGTGCGGCCGTCGCCGGGATCGTAATAGGGTGAGACGCAGGGGCGCAGCTCGCCGCTGTAGGAGCGGTAGCTGTTTTCCGCCGGGCGGTAGCTGCGATAGCGGGTGGCGCACCATTGCAAGTGGGCGACGGGCAATTGCTGCTGCTGTGCCTGCTGATCGACTGTCGCCGGCTGTTTGGCCACGCCAGCGTTGGGCGCTGGCTGGCCCGGGCCAGAGACGTCGGGCAATGGCTGCAGTGGCGGCGCCGCAGGAGCCGCCGTGGCCCCGCCAAGCGCCGTCGTCTGCGTTCCGCCATCGGCCTTGGCCGGCTCGCCAGTCTTGGCGGGCGCAGCCACTACCTGTCGGGCGGGAATGCGTTGAAGGTTCTGTTCCTGCCGATCGACCGGCTGGGCATCCTTCGTCCAGAGCTCGGAAACGCCGATCGCAGGCGTTGCCTGCCGCACCGGCTTGGCGGCGAGCAGCCAGGTGGCGAAGGCAAGCCCGCTGGCAAACACGGCCAAGGTCAGCACGAAGCCGCCGGCAATTCCCAACAAAGCCTTCACGCAACGCTCCTTCAGCTCCCTCTCATAGAATGCAGGGCGCGGGATGGAGTTCCTTGTGCCGCGCAATGGGGCCAAAGTCGGGCAGGCACGCGCAGTCGCCGAACGCCGGTAACGCAGATCGTGGCGGTCTAGACAATCACTTCCTTGTACTCCCGCACCTTGCCGTCCTGGCCGCTGATCCGCCAGGTATCGCCTTCGCGGCCCTCGATATGGCTCGCGGCCAGCGCCACCTTGCCGCCGCCGTCGGGGAGGTCGATGACATAAGTCGGGTTGCAGATGCCGGAGAGGCGCCGGCGCAGTTCGGCGACCAGCGCCTGGCCTTCGGCAATCGTGGTGCGGCGGTGCGCCATGCCGCGCGCGAGGTCGCCGTGGTGCAGGTAATAGGGTTTCACGCCCAGCCGGTACATCAGCTCGCGGCAGAGCTCCTCCAGCACCTCGACCTTGTCGTTGACGCCTTTCAGCAGGACGCTCTGGTTGAGCAGCACGAAGCCCGCCTGCCGCATCGTGCGGCAGGCGGGCTCGGCTTCGGCGGTGAGCTCGCGCGGATGGTTGAAGTGGGTCACAACAGTCACCATCAGCCGGCCATGCAGCGCCTCGACCAGGCCGAGTGTGATGCGCGACGGCAGCGCCACCGGCACGCGGGTGTGGATGCGCAGAAGCCTGAGATGCGGGATCGCCTCCAGGCGGGCGCGGATTTCGGCCAGCGCCTTGTCGGGCAGCGACAGCGGATCGCCGCCGGTCAGGATCACCTCGCGGATTTCCTTGTGTCCGGCGATATAGGCCAGCGCCGGCTCCAGCGCCTCGCGCGTATAGCCGCGGCCGATCGAGGTCAGCGACTCTTTCCTGAAGCAGAAGCGGCAATAGACCGCGCATTGATAGGTGGGGAACAGAAGCACGCGGTCGGCATGGCGGTGCGTCAGCCTGGACACCGGGCTGAAGGCATGGTCGCCGATCGGATCGTCGAGCTCGCCATCGGCGGCGACCAGTTCGTCGGGCGACGGGATCACTTGGACGCGGATCGGGTCGTCAGGGTCGTTCCAGTCGATCAGATCGAGATAGGGTTTGGGCACGCGCACCTTGTGCGCGGTTGCGGCTTCCTGCGCGGCGGCGCGCTCGGCTGGCGAGAGCGGCAGGGACGCGAGGTCGCGGACATGGCGCACACCGGCGCGGACTTCGTCTTGCCAGGCGGCGCCATTTTTTCGGGCGGAATCAGGATCGCCCGCGGCGGCCGGTTCTCTGAGGTCTGAGGTCATCGGGATCTCGGGTGGCAATTCGCGCGGGATATCGGCCCGATCGACGGCGGGGTCAATGGCGAGCGACGTCGCGGCTCCAGCAGCACCATAGGTATTTGAGCGAAATAGCTTTAGTCTGCGCTCTCAGGGGCTTCGGGACGACACAGATGAATTTCAGCGCAGGTCATGGCTACCTCCTCATCGGCGGTCTCATCCTGGTCGGCGCGGGACTGCTGATCCTCTCGCTGATCGTAAATCTGCGCGTAGCCCTCAGCGTGCGCGACGACGTGCGCCACCGCGAAAAACTGCTGGAATACTACCGCAACGTCTTCTCGCAGCTGGGGGTGATCCTGATCGGCATCGGCGTCTCGCTGTTCATCTTCTTCTTCCAGCAGAACTACCAGGACCAGCGCAAACGCGAGACCGAGCTGCAGCAGGTGCTCGCCAAGCTCGCCGCGCGCATCGCCCGCGGCGCGCCGGTCATGCAGTCGCTCGATGAGTTCGACGAGTTGCTGGATGAGGGTGGCTCGTATCTCAGCCCCGATCTCGGCGGCAAGAACACCGCCGTCAGCCTACAGGGGCCAGAGCTCGGCAAACAGGCGGCCAAGATCCTCCTGGTCGAGCGCGACGTCGATCTTGGCGACTTCGAAATACTGAACCTGTCGCGCGATTTCGAATCCTCCTTCGTCGTCAATGAGCTTGATCCCAGGCTGTGGTTCGACATCGTGCGCGACGAGAGCGAGATCAAATACGCCACCACACAGCTTGCGCTCGACTACAAGGACCTGCAGCAGACGATCGGCGGCGAGCCGGCGCAGACAGGGGTCGCCGATCCCGAAAAGGGACGCAGGATCAAACAGGAGGTGCTCGACATCTTCTACGATGCCGACTTGCTGCGCCAGCGCGCCAGAAGGCATCTGGCCCGGGCCTGCTGGCTTTTCAGCCAGGGGCGCGGCTTCGTCAAAGCTGTCCCGGTCGATGAGATCGAGGCCGATGCCAAATCGCACCAGCAATGGCTCGACCGGTCGAAGCCGGTGCTGACGCAGTCGAAATCAGGCAGCGGCGACTGTTTCGCGCTGCTCCAGTACGGGCGGGCGTCCTGACCGCCCGACCGCTTTCAATCGGGGATACGCCGCAGCGTGCCCATGTGATTGTCGTCGAGGAAATCGATGGTCATCGCCGACGCTTTGCCGTCGGGGCCGACGGCAAAGCTGACGCCGGCGGGCCTGTCGGGTGTCTCCGCGTCAGGGAAGGTCATGAAGCGGTCGCCGTCGAAATGCGCCAGCGAATAGGATCGCGCCCCTGACGGTCCGAGCTTGAGCACAAGGCCCTCGCCGGCGCCCGACACCACGGCATCGCCGATGAAGTCGTTGGCATAGCGGCCGGCATAGGCGCCGGCGCGCCGGGACGGGGTCGGCCTGGACGGCGGGCTAGCATAGGCGGCCTTGGCCGCCTCGATCATCGGGCCGAACAGCCCGACATAGATGCCGTTCCACGCCGCGATCCAATCTTTCTCGACTTTACCGTCGAAGACGAGATCGGCGAAGCTGTCGGACAGCCCCTCCGGCACTCCTGTCGGAAAGGCGTTGGCGAGGATGACGATACCGAGCTTCTCCTTTGGAAAGATCGTCACCAGGGTGCGGGCGCCGACGCTGAAGGCGCCGGCATGGCTCCAGCTCAGGCCGTGCCGGCCGAATTCGATGTTCCAGCCAAGGCCGTAGAAGGATTCGCCGCCGGAGACCTGGTTCTTGCCGCGCGTCATCAAGGGCACGTGGGTCTGGTCCAGCGCATCGGCGGCAATCAGGGTCTTGCCGGCATAGGAACCGTCGCCGAGCAGGAGGCGTACCCATTGCGCGAGATCGCGCGCGGTTGAGCTGACGCCGCCGGCAGGCGCTTGGGCGTCCGGATCGCGCCTGATCTTGGCAGCCCAGACGCCGTCGACCCTGACGTGGAGCGCGGCGCGATCGGCGCGCCTCATGAAGTCGGCGTGACGGGAGCTGGTCGAGGCCATGCCGAGCCGACGGTAGAGTTTCTCCTCGGCGATTTCTTCCCACGGCTTGCCTGTCGGTTTGGCGGCCGCGACGGCGCCTTCGGTCAGACCGAAATTGGAGTAGGAGTAGCCGGCGCGAAAGCTCGACGATGGCGGCACGAAGCGCAGGCGGTGGAGGATCGTGGCGCGATCATAGCCTATGTCCTCGAGATCGTCTCCAGCGGTGCCTGGAAGCCCACTGCGATGCGAAAACAGGTCGCGGATGGTGAGCTCACTGGTTGGATAGGGATCGGCAAGCCGGAAGGCCGGATCGAGGTCGACGACCTTGGAATCCCAGGATACCGCTCCGTCGCTGACCAGCGCGGCTACGACCGTGGCCGAGACCGGCTTGGAGAGCGAAGCGATCTGGAACACCGTGTCGGCATCGACGGCCTCCGGCTTTCCGGCTTCGCGATGACCGAACCCCTTGAGAAAGACCACCTCGTCGTCGTGCACGACGGCGATGGCGAGGCCGGGAACATCACCATTGGCGACGGCGCCTTGCGCCAGCACTTCGAGCCTGGATAGCGCGGCAGTGATCCGCTCGGGCGTGATGGGGTCAGCCGCCGTCGCATGGGGCCAAAGTGCGAGCCCCGCGACGACGGACCAAATCCTGAAACGACAGAGATTCCGATCAAGCCGCATGCGCGCCCTCCCCTCCCTGCATTCACCAGGCCATAGTACAGGGTGGTGCGCACGCGGCCAATCCTTGCACAACTATCCTCCGCAGCAGCTTCGGAATGGGCAGGAGGGGAAACACTGGCGAAATGCGCCCGCCCCTGTCGATCTGCCTCACCGCTCGAACTTCCTGATCGCCTCAGCCTTCACCGGGGTGAAGAAATTCACCAGATTGCCGTCGGGATCGCGAAACAGAAGCGAGCGGTTGCCCCATGGCATGGTGGTGGGCGCCTGCACCAGCGCGCCATCGATGAAACCGCCCAGCCGACGGTACGCGTCATCGACATCGGCGACCCGGAACTCGACGATGGCGCTGCGGTTCTCGGCGGGGCTAGCGACATGGTCGCCACCGAAGAGTCGAAGCGTGCGCGTGCTGCCGATCGCCAGCGTGCCGGCCGCGGTGACGAGCTCGGCGAAATCCTCGGTGTAGAGCGTGAGCTTGATGCCCGTGACCGTCTGGTAGAAGGCGACGAGCCGCTTGACGTCGGTCGTGATGATGCGGGTCGAAACGAAATTCATTTGGTCTTCTCCGTGGACTGGCCGACGAAGAAATCCTCGCGGCTGGACGCGCCCGTCCAGGCGCCCTGCCCCGACTTGTGGACCAGGCCTGCTGCCACCATAGTGGCAACAGGAGACATGCCTTGCGCCGCGCCGACAGACTGTTTCAGATCATCCAGATCCTGCGGCGCTCGAGCCGGCCGATCACCGCCGGCCAGATCGCCGAAGAGCTCGAAATCTCGCGCCGCTCGGTCTATCGCGACATCGCCGACCTCATCGGACAGCGCGTGCCGATCCAGGGCGAGGCCGGCCTCGGTTATGTGCTCGACCGCGACTACGACATGCCGCCGCTGATGCTGACGCCGGACGAGCTGGAGGCGGCGGTGCTCGGCGCGCAATGGGTGGCCGACAAGGGCGATGCGGTGCTGGCGGGCGCGGCGCGCGACCTGATCGCCAAGATCACCACCGTCGTACCCGAGCGGCTGCGCCCCTTCGTCAGCCAGCCCAGCGTCGGCGCGCCGCTCAGCCGCGCGAGCCTGCCCGACGGGCTGGATATCGCGCGGGCGCGGGCCTCGATCCGCAACGGCCACAAGATCCGTATCTTCTACCGCAACGAACAGGGCGACGAGAGTGAGCGCGTCGTCTGGCCGACGATGATCGGCTATGCCGAAACGGTGCGGCTGCTCGCCGCCTGGTGCGAGCTGCGCCAGGATTTCCGTCATTTCCGCACCGACCGGATATCCGCCGCGACTTTTCTCGACGAGCGCATCGGCTGCCGGCCGGCTGAGCTGCGCGGCCGCTGGAAACGGCACATGGAAGCGCAGGGAATTCAACTGCCGCAAAGCTAGCTGGCCACTAACTTGCTGGTTGGAAACGCTTTGAGCGGCGAAAGCTTGCGTTCCTTCGCGCAACCGTCGTCGCCTCACTCTCGACTTTCGCCGCAATCGACCCGCGTCCTCTTTTCATGCAATCTCGCCCAGCGGCGATCATGGGGAGATGTGCGCCGCCGAGGGAGGATTGCGATGACCAAGACGCAAGCGCGGCCGCGCTATGAGGATGCCGTTGCGCAATTCCGCATCGAGGACGAGATCGCGCGCCTTCATGGCGACCCGGCCACCGGCATCAACGCCTATGTCGAATGCTGCGGTCGCTACACGGGCGAGAGCCGGCTGGCGCTCCGCGCGATCTCGGCCGGCGGGGAATTGCGCGAATATTCCTTCGACGACCTCGCCGACATGTCCGGCCGCGTCGGCACAATGCTGAAGGAACTTGGCGTACGGCCTGGCGATGTCGTGGCGGGCATGCTGCCGCGCATCCCTGAATTGGGGGCGCTGATCCTCGGCACATGGCGCGTCGGCGCGGTCTACCAGCCTCTGTTCACGGCTTTCGGGCCGAAGGCGGTCGAGCATCGCCTGAGCTACAGCAAGGCCAGGCTGGTGGTGACCAATCCCGCCAACCGCGCCAAGCTCGACGAGGTGGAGAACCGTCCGCGCATCGCCACCATCCTTGGCCGCGGCGACATGCTGCCCGCCGGCGACATCGATTTCCGCGCGGCGCTCGCGACCGCCTCCCCCGACTGCGAGCCCGTGATGCGCAAGGGCCCGGACCTGTTCATGATGATGTCGACCTCCGGCACCACCGGGCACCCGAAGGGCGTGCCGGTGCCGCTCAGCGCGCTGCTCGCCTTCGGCGCCTATATGCGCGACGCGATCGGGCTCACGCCCGACGACATCTTCTGGAACATCGCCGATCCCGGCTGGGCCTATGGGCTCTACTACGCCATCACGGGGCCGTTGCAGCTCGGCATCGCCACCACCTTCTACGAAGGCGCCTTCAACGCCCAATCGACCTACGACATCATCGAGCGCCTGGCCGTCACCAGCCTCGCCGGCTCGCCGACGGCCTATCGCTTGCTGATGGCGGAAGGGCCCGAGGCCGCGGCGCGCGTCAAAGGCAGGTTGCGCGTCGTGAGCAGCGCCGGCGAACCGCTCAACCCGGAAGTGATCCGCTGGTTCGACGCCAACCTCGCCGCGCCGATCCACGACCATTACGGCCAGACCGAGAACGGCATGATGGTCAACAACCATCATGGGCTGGCGCATATCGTGCGCACAGGCTCGGCCGGCTTCGCCATGCCGGGCTACCGCATGGTGGTTCTGGATGACGAAGGCAACGAGCTCGGCCCCAACCAGCCGGGCGTGCTCGCGGTCGATATCGCCAGATCGCCGCTGCGCTGGTTCGGCGGCTACCACGAGGCCGAGACGCCGGCGATCGTGGGCGGCTATTATCGCACCGGCGACACGGTGGAATATGAGCCGGACGGCTCGGTCTCCTTCATCGGCCGGGCCGATGACGTCATCACCTCGTCCGGCTACCGCATCGGGCCGTTCGATGTCGAAAGCGCGCTGATAGAGCATCCGGCGGTGAACGAGGCGGCGGTGGTCGGCGTGCCCGATCCGCAGCGCACCGAGATCGTCAAGGCCTTCGTGGTGCTGGCGCCCGCCTTCAAGGGCAGCGAGGCGCTGGCCGAGGAACTCGCCCAGCATGTGAAGAAGCGCCTGTCGGCGCATTCCTATCCGCGCGAGGTCGAGTTCGTCAGCGAACTGCCGAAGACGCCAAGCGGCAAGATCCAGCGGTTCCTGCTGCGGAAGGCCGAGGTGGAGAAGCGCAAAGCGGAATAAAGATTTGCCGCTGCCTTGATTTCCGCCACGCAAAAGCCGCCAAGTCGGGCGATGGCTCGCAAGGGTTCTTGATCGCTTACCTTGGGGTGCAGCATGCGGTTGGTTTTAACGCTTCTCTTTGCACTGGCGGGCAGCACGGCGCTCGCCGCCTCGCCGGAAGACGATTACGTCGCGGCGCGCGACAAGGCGATTGCCGACATCACCGCTCAGGAAAGCGCGAACACCGCAATCGAAACCATCGATGCCCAGAACGAGAAGGCGCTGGCCGACCTACAGCAGCGTCTCGCCGCCATTCTCGGCCCGCTTGCGGTCAAGGGCTTTCCAACGACGGGCACCATGAACGTCGAAAGCCTCAACGCTTCCGACATCGGCTATGGCATGCTGGACGGTCTGCGATACGCCCAGAGCGACGACGGTCCGAGCATCGTCGTCTCGACGCGCGGGCTGACCGAGCGCTGGCTCAAATCCAAATCGGCCGAAACGGAAGCGGATTTCAAGCTGCCCGCCGATATCGGCGCGGCGCTGAAGCTCGACAATTTCTACACCCAGGCCATCGGCAGCGACGCGGCATTCTCCGGCACGCTCGATTTTTCGCTGAAGAAACCCGACGGCGCCGATGCGGTGGTCGCCCGGCTCGGTGGCTGGACCCAGGATGTCGGACCGATCTACGACCAGCACGTCGTCGTGGCGGTCGTGAAGGGCGATCGCGTGCTGATTGCCGAAGCGCCCGCCTCGCCCGCCGTGCCGAAGATCGCGGCGTGCGGTTCGCTGTGGGCAGCCGCCGACGCCGCCGCGCAGAAAACCCAGCAGAGCGATGATGGCGCGGACCAGGACGACTCGACTGCCACCGATGCCGCCAACGCCGCCTGGGAAAAGGGCGACGCCAACTACCGCGCCTGCATGGCCCAGCGCCTGCCTGGTGATCCGTCCTTCCCGACGTTGCTCAAGCAGGCGCAGGATCTTGCCGACGGCATGGCGGGGCAATAGCCGGCAGAGCGATCTCCGGAATTACGCAGCGATTTCTCAGCTTCCGTTCGCCCGCATGTTGCGCCGAGCAACACGCCGGGCGGTGGCGCGCCCCGCTTCCGCGATGATCCCATTGGCCTGAGGCGGGGCATCCTTGCGCGACCTTGCGTCGGTCACCCGATGCAGCCGCTCGTAAGGCAGCAATTCCCGGATGCGGGCATTGAGCGCTTCGACCTCGGCGTGCAGATCCTCGCATTCCTGCTTCTGGATATCGAGCTGGATCTGCTCGGACGCCTGCTGCAGCGAAAGCTGTGAGAGATTGGTGCTGACCGCGGACAGGTTCTTCTTGTCGGTTTCGCTCTCGTCCTTGAGAACGGCGAGCCTTTCCTCCGCAATCTGGCGTTCGGTGACGGCATCGTTCAACTGCGCCCTGAGCCTGGCGATCTCGGCCGTGGCTTCGCCGTTGTCGGCCGAGACGTGATCCAGGCGCGATTGCAGTTCCTGGATCTCAGCACGCAAACCGCGCATTTCCGCCTGACCGCGCGCCAGTTCGGCGGCACTGTCGCTTTCGGCGATCCGCGCCATCTCGGCGGTTTCGGCAAGCTTGGCTTGCGTTGCCTCCAGCGTTTTCTGCAGTCGGCTTTCCTCTTTTTCGTGGTTGCCGAGTTGAGCCATCAGCTCGGCGATGTGGGCGGTTTCGCCGGCGTGGGTTGCCGCGAACTCGTCGAACTTGTGCCGGGCCTCCGCCTCGCGCTTTTGCGCCTGCTCCAGATCGACCGAGAGGCCGACCTGCTTTTCGCGCAGCAGCTTGTTCTCGGCGCCGCGTCTGTCGAGCTCCACTGTTTTGGCCGCCAGAGCCTTGGCGATCTCGCCGAACTCCGTCTCGCGCCTGGTGCTCTCGTTGCCCATCTCCACAAGCTCCAGGCGCACGGCCGCAAGCGCTGAGCGCAGTTGCTCCCGGTCCTGAACGAGACTCGCCTCGCGCTGCTGCCACGTCTCGGCCGCGCCGTCGCGTTCGCGCTGCCTGCGGGCGGCGTCAAGCAATTGTTCTGAAAGCGTTTTGTGTTCCGTGGTGAGAGCGAGGTTTGCCAGTTCCAGCTCGTTGGAGCGCAACACATCGCGATGGAACACGTTGAGGACTTCGCGCGTCATATGGTGCGCGGTGGCGATCTCCGCCAGCTTTGCTTCGATCTCCTGCAGATGCCCCTGGCCATCCCGGAAAAGCCCGGCGACGGCCTCCAGCGCGGCCAGCCGCGTCTGGGTATGCGGTGTCAGCCGCGATGTCGCTGTGCCGGACGGCTCTTCGGCAGGCGGATTCTCGTCGCTTGCCACCAGTTCCTGGCCGGCAACGGCATCGTCCTCCGAGGACTGCTGTTCATCATCTTTAAGAACGTCCTCGAATGCTTCCGCCAGATCTGATTGGAGTTCCTGAAATTCCTTATCGACGTCCTCGGCCCGCTTGATCAGAGACTTGAAATTCATCACGGCACATCCCTTACGATCGACGACACACCTTTTACGCTCGCCCCAAGCGTACTTAACGAATTGCTAATCTATCCCTTTACCTTCGGTTCGGGAAGCCTGGGCAAAGGAAACCAGAATTAAGGTTATCGCCGGTCCCAACCTTATGCGGTTCCGCCCTAGGTGATCCCTTCTTCCGCTCTTAACATATGTTAGTTTTCTCTCAGGGCAGGTGCTGAAAGCATGCCCAGCAAAAGGGAAAGACAGCGAGCTGCTTGTCATCATTCACATGAGCGATGCGAAGACTTTCAAAGCCACAAACGAGCACTAAAAACAGAGTCCCCCTGCCGACCCGATCGCAGAGCGTTCGATGGAGTCGGCTTTCCACATACCTCTCGCCGCCTCTTGTTGCCTTCCCCTCGCATCCCGATATTGTCGTGCCGAAGCCGGTCCCGCCCGGGCCGCGGCACAATTGCACAATCGTGGGATGAATCCCTGAAACGCTTCTGGCGCGTCAGGCAGAGTGGAGATTTGGGAAAGGCGAGATGACGGATCAGAATACGGAAACCAGGACATTCGAGGCAGACGTCTCGCGGCTGCTGCACATGATGGTGCATTCGGTCTATTCGGACCGCGATGTGTTCCTGCGCGAGCTGATCTCCAACGCGGCCGATGCCTGCGAGAAGCTGCGCTTCGAGGCGGTAAGCCGGCCCGAGCTGCTGGGTGACGATGCCAAGCCGCGCATCACGATCGCTGCCGATCCGGACAACAGAGAGCTTGTCGTCGAGGACAATGGCATCGGCATGAGCCGCGACGAGATGGCCGAGGCGCTGGGCACCATCGCGCGCTCCGGCACGCGCGCATTCCTGGAGCGCGTAGAGGCGGGCAAGGCGGCGGAAGACACGCAGCTCATCGGCCAATTCGGCGTCGGGTTTTACTCGGCCTTCATGGTCGCCGACCGGGTCGACGTCATCAGCCGCCAGGCCGGCAGCGAGGAGGCCTTCCGCTGGTCGTCCGACGGCAAGGGCACCTACGAGATAGCGCCGGCGCCGCTCGAGGCAGCACCCAAGCGCGGCACGCGCGTGGTGCTGCATCTGATGGAGGACGCCTCCTCCTACACCACGCCCTACCGGCTCGAGGGCCTGGCGAAGTCGCAGTCGGGCCATGTGCCCGTGCCGATCACGCTTGTCGAGAAACCCGGCGCCGAGCCGCGCGACATCGCCGACGGCACGGCGCTCTGGGTGCGGCAGAAGAGCGAGATCAAGCCGGAAGAATATACCGACTTCTACCGCAGCATCGCCGGCCAGTATGACGAGCCGGCCTCGACCATCCATTTCCGCGCCGAGGGCCGGCAGGAATACAGCGTGCTCGCCTTCGTGCCGGGATCGCGGCCGTTCGACCTGTTCGACCAGGACGGCAAGGGCCGCATGAAGCTTTATGTGCGGCGCGTCTTCATCACCGACGACGCCGACGTGCTGCCGCGCTACCTGCGCTTCGTGCGCGGCCTGGTCGATTCCGCCGACCTGCCGCTCAACGTGTCGCGCGAGATGATCCAGGAAAGCCCGTTGCTCGCAGCGATCCGCAAGGGCGTGACCAACCGCGTTCTCGGCGATCTCCTAAAGCTCGCCGACAACGATGCCGAAGCCTACGCCAAAATCTGGGAAAATTTCGGCGTCGTGCTGAAGGAAGGGCTTTACGAGGACTACGAGCGGCGCGAGCAACTGCTGAAGCTTGCCCGCTTCCGTTCGACGACTTCAGGCGAAGGCTGGCGCAGCCTTGCCGACTATGTTGGAGCGATGAAGGAAGGCCAGAAGGCGATCTTCTTCATGGCCGGCGACGACCGCGCCCGGCTGGAGGCCTCGCCGCAGTTGGAAGGCTTTCGCGCACGCGGTATCGAGGTGCTGTTGCTCACCGACCCGGTCGACAGTTTCTGGGTAACGATGGCGCCGGAGTTCGACGGCAAGCCGTTCAAGTCGGTGACGCAGGGCGCGGCCGAGCTTGCCGATGTCGCGCTGCCCGAGCACGCAGCAAAGCCGGACACCGAGACGTCATCCGACATCGCGACGTTCCTTGCCTTCGTGAAGACCACGCTTGGCGAGGAGGTGTCGGACGTGAAGGCCTCCGACCGGCTGACCGAAAGCGCCGTCTGCCTGGTCGCGCCGGAGCATGGCCCGGACCGCCAGTTCGAACGTCTGCTCAACGCCGCCGGCCGGCTCGAGAAGGCCGCCAAACCGATCCTCGAGATCAACCCGCGCCATGAGCGCGTGGCGGCGCTGGCAAAGCTCGGCGACGACGAAAAAGCGTTCAAGGAAGACGCAGCGCACCTGCTCTACGACGAAGCGCGCGTGCTCGACGGCGACAAGCCGGCCGACGCCAAGGCCTTCTCGGCGCGCCTGGCGCGACTGATCGATCGCGGGTTGGCGAGAGGGTGAGCCCCGGCGCCGCGCTTGCGCGGCCTGCCGGCGTCCAGCCGGAACTGGGCGCTGGCACATTTTCGGCAGCCCGCTTAGCTTTATCGTATTCCTACGGCATGAGCGGCAGGTGTTCCTATGAAGCGCATTGTTCTGGTCAGGCATTCGGAAGAGCCAGGCGACGATCATGTCCAGACGACGCTTGAGGCGAACGGCCATGCGATCACGACCGCGATGCCGTTCAAGGGCGATCCGATCGACCTCGGGTCCGTCGATGGAGCGGTGATCTATGGCGGTCCGTTCAATGTCTTCGACACCGACATACACCCGTTCCTAAACGACGAAGCCGCGCTGATCGAGCATTGCCTGGACAACGACCTGCCGCTGCTCGGCATCTGCCAAGGCGCGCAGCAGATCGCCTGGCATCTCGGCGCCAATGTCGGGCCGGTGGAAAGCGGCATCCGGGAGTTCGGCTATTTCGAGATCACGCCGACGGCCGAAGCCGGCGATTTCCTCGACCGGCCGCTCTTCCTGCCGCAGAACCACTTTCATACTTTCGCCGTGCCGGCCGGCGCCGTGCATCTCGCCTCGAGCGACACGTTCCCCAACCAGGCGTTCCGGATCGGCGACAAGACCTATGCGCTGCAATTCCATGCCGAGCAGGGGCCGGCCGGCTTTCGGCGCTGGCAGGAACGGCAAGGCGCGCCCTACGGAACGCTCGGCGCGCAG
Organism: Mesorhizobium sp. B3-1-7; assembly: GCF_006439385.1. Lineage (NCBI taxonomy): Bacteria > Pseudomonadati > Pseudomonadota > Alphaproteobacteria > Hyphomicrobiales > Phyllobacteriaceae > Mesorhizobium > Mesorhizobium sp. B3-1-7. The sequence continues at coordinate 20,116 of NZ_VFTL01000049.1, read as the reverse complement.
GACCGGGACGAACAGGACAGGTTGATGGCAGCCCACCACGCAGCCCAGCTTGCCTGGTTCAGCGGCTTTGTGACCAAGCTGTTCGGTTGAGGCGCTTTTGGTGGGAATCCACGCATGACCATAGACGGCGTCTGCGATCCGCGTTTTGCCGGAGTGCGCGATGCGTTCGCCTGGTGTTTCGCTCAAGGCCTCGAGCATGGCGGCGGCGTCTCGGTCGTGGTCCACGGCAGGACTGTCGTCGATCTCTGGGGCGGCCATGCGGATGCCGCGCGCACCCGCCCGTGGCGGCGTGACACTCTGGTCAACGTCTGGTCTTCGACCAAGGGCGTCGTGGCGCTGGCGATCGCGATGCTGGTGGAGCGCGGCAAGCTGGATTATGCCGCACCGGTGGCGCGCTATTGGCCGGAATTCGCGGACGGCGGCAAGGAACTCATCACGCTCGACCAGGTGATGTCGCACCAGTCAGGGCTGAACGGTCTTGCCGTGCCGATGGATGAGGCTGGCCTGCTCGCCTGGGCGCCCTATGCCGACGCGCTTGCCGCCATGTCGCCGCTATGGGAGCCCGGCAGCCGCTGTGTCTACCATGCCCTGACCTACGGCCATCTTGCCGGCGAGGTGCTGCGGCGCGTCGACGGGCGCAGCATCGGCCGCTTCATCGCGGAAGAGATCGCAGTCCCGCTTGGGGCCGATTTCCATGTCGGCCTGTCGCAAGCCCAGGATTCCCGTGCCGCCGAGATGATCGAGGGCTCGAAGACGTCCGATTGGGTCGACTTCGTGCGCGCCTCTCCCTTTCCCCACGCATGCGACAACCCAACGCCCCGCGCATTGGCGCCCAACGACCGCGCCTGGCGCGCCGCCGAGGTGCCGGGCGGCAACGGCCAGTCCACCGCGCACGCGCTGGCGCGTATCTACGGCATGATGGCGGCGGGCGGGAGCTTTGAGGGCAAGCCCCTGATCGGCCGCGCGGCGATCGAAGAAGCCGCACGGCCGCGCTTTCGCGGCATGGACGACAGCTTCGCGCTGCCGGCTGCCTTCGCCGCCGGCTATCAAATCGAGGATCCTGTCTATGCCGACCGCGCATCGCCGCAGACATTCGGCCATACCGGCTGGGGCGGCGCCATCGGCTTTGCCGACCCAGGCGCCGGCGTTGGGTTCGGCTATGTCACCAACCGCATGGTGGGTTTCGACGATGTGGACCCGCGCCGCAAGGCCCTGATCGACGCCGTCTACGACGCGCTCTGACGCCAGATGAGGCGCTGTCGGCCGAGGGCCGGCCTGCCTACCCTCTCAGCCCCGGCGCTTCCTGGCCGGTGCGGGCGACATATTCGGTATAGCCGCCGCCATAGGTGTGGATGCCGTCTGGCGTCAGTTCCAGCACGCGGTTGGAGAGTGCCGCCAGGAAATGGCGGTCGTGCGAGACGAAGAGCATGGTGCCTTCATATTGCGCCAGCGCCTCGATCAGCATCTGCTTGGTAGTGATGTCGAGGTGGTTGGTCGGCTCGTCGAGCACCAGTAGGTTGGGCGGGTCGAACAGCATCAGCGCCATCACCAGCCGCGCCTTCTCGCCGCCCGACAGCACGCGGCACTTCTTCTCGATCTCGTCGCCGGAGAAGCCGAAGCAGCCGGCAAGCGCGCGCAGCGGCGCCTGACCGGCCTGCGGAAACGAGTCCTCCAGCGTCTGGAAGACGGTGCGCTCGCCATCGAGCAGCTCCATGGCATGCTGGGCGAAATAGCCCATCTTGACGCTCGGGCCGCGCGCGACGGAGCCCTCGTCCGGCTCGGAGGCGCCGGCGACCAGCTTCAGAAGCGTCGACTTGCCGGCGCCGTTGACGCCCATCACGCACCAGCGCTCGCGGCGGCGGATCTGGAAGTCGAGGCCCGAATAGATGTTGCGGCTGCCATAGGCCTTGTGGATGCCCTTCAGCGTCGCCACGTCCTCGCCGCAGCGCGGCGCCGGCTGGAACTCGAAGGCCACCGTCTGGCGGCGCTTCGGCGGTTCGACGCGGTCGATCTTGTCGAGCTTCTTCACCCGGCTCTGCACCTGGGCGGCATGGGAAGCGCGCGCCTTGAACCGCTCGATGAAGGCGATCTCCTTGGCCAGCATCGCCTGCTGGCGCTCGAACTGCGCTTGCAACTGCTTGTCGGCCAGCGCGCGCTGCTCCTGGTAGAATTCGTAATTGCCGGAATAGGAGGTCAGCGCGCCGGCGTCGATCTCGATGATCTTGTTGACGATGCGGTTCATGAACTCGCGGTCGTGCGAGGTCATGAGCAGCGCGCCGTCGTAATCCTTGAGGAATTTCTCCAGCCAGATCAGGCTTTCGAGGTCGAGATGGTTCGACGGCTCGTCGAGCAGCATGACGTCGGGCCGCATCACGAGGATACGGGCAAGCGCGACGCGCATCTTCCAGCCCCCGGAGAGTTTCGAAACGTCGCCGTCCATCATCTCCTGGCTGAAGCCGAGGCCGTCGAGCACCTCGCGGGCGCGACCGTCCAGCGCATAGCCGTCGAGTTCCTCGAAGCGGTGCTGCAGTTCGCCGTAGTGCTCGATGATCTGGTCCATCTCGTCGGCGCGGTCGGGATCGCCCATGGCATGCTCGAGCTCGCGCATCTCGGCGGCCACCGCGCTGACCGGCCCTGCGCCCTCCATGACCTCTGCCACGGCGCTCAAACCGCCCATGTCGCCGACATCCTGGCTGAAATAGCCGATGGTGACGCCGCGATCGACCGAGACCTGGCCCTCGTCCGGCTGCTCCTGGCCGATGATCATGCGGAACAACGTCGTCTTGCCGGCGCCGTTCGGGCCGACCAGTCCGACCTTCTCGCCCTTCTGCAAGGCGGCCGAGGCTTCGATGAAGACGATCTGTCGGCCGTTCTGCTTGCCGATATTTTCAAGACGGATCATGGGCTCGTAGGGAGTAGGGAGTAGGGAGTAGGGAGTAGGGCCAATAATCGAATGCGCGGGATAAAGGAACCCCTCATCGCTTGTCGGCCTCGACGTAACCTACTGCCTACTCATCTCGCGTCGTGGAAGATGATCCCGACCGTATGCCGCCGCCCCGACCGCAAGCGGCTCACGCCATGGCGCAGGTTGACGCGATAGTACCCCTTCGTGCCTTGCACCGGCCGGTTGTGAACCGCAAAGATCACCGCATCGCCGCGCTTCAACGGCACCACCTCGGCGCGGCTTTGCATGCGCGGGCGCTGCTCGGTGAGCACGAATTCGCCGCCGGTGAAATCCTCACCCGGCTCGGACAACAGGACCGCCACCTGCAGCGGAAAGGCGAGTGCGCCGTAAAGATCCTGATGCAGGCAGTTGAAGTCGCCGGGGCCGTATTGCAGCAGAAGCGGCGTCGGCCTCACCTGGCCTTCGTCGTGGCAGCGCTTCAGGAAGGCGGCGTGTTCGGCCGGATAACGCAGCGCCACGCCCATCTTCTCGTTCCAGTCATTGGCGACCGTGGCGAGGCGCGGATAGAGCGCGGTGCGCAGGCCCTCGATCAGGTCCGGCAGCGGATATTTGAAGTAGCGATATTCGCCCTTGCCGAAGCCGTGACGCGCCATCACCACATGGCTGCGGAAATGCTCTTCATGCGGATAGAGCGCAGCGAGGTCGGCGCATTCCTCGGGCGCGAGCAGGTCCGGCATGACGGCGCAGCCATTGACGTTGAGCTCGGTGACCAGGACGCGCCAATCCTGCGCGGCGACGCGGGCTTCGGTTGAGCGGCTGGCGCGTTTGGTGTTCAGGGAATGGATGGTCATGGGTTGGCTCCATCGCTTGCTTACCCGAAGATGGGGCGAGCGACGGGGCCAAACCACCCGATTCATGGCAAAGTGGCGAGGCGCTCGAGCTGCCAATCTCCGTCCTTGCGGGGGGAGATCAGCAGCTTCACTGCTGGCGATACGTCTCCAGCTCCGGATCGAGATCCACCTTGACCGCATTGGCGAACACGCAGGTTGCCACCATGATGCCGGCGAAGGCGGTGAGGTTGATGAGCAGCGTCTCGTCGTAGCGCGCCTTGAGCGCGGCCCAGGTCTCGTCCGGAACGGCATTGGCGTCCGCTGCGACCGCCTTGCCGAAACCGATCAGCAGCGCCTCGTCGGTCGACGGCTCGATCGCCTCGGGATCGAGGCCGCTATCGATCAGCGCGCGGCGGAAGAAAGTAACCGGGATTTCTGCCCGCATCGCCTCGGCGATCGTCTTCGAGAACAGCCAGATGGCGCGGTCATCGAGCGTGGGGCGCAAGAGGTCGCGCAGCGTGAACCATTCGGCGTAGATGCGATGCGCGGCCGGCGAGTGGAGCAGGATGCGCTTCATGTTGGTCATGCGGCCGCGCAGGGCGAGCTCGCGGTCGTGCTCGGCGCGGATCTCGACGGAAGCGGTCGCGTAGTCGATCGGCGAAAGATGCGCCATCGGTCTCACCCGAGCGTCGCGTGAAGTGCCGGCGCGCCGCGCAGCGTGTTTGAGACGGTGCAGATATCCTCGGCATCCGCCAGGATCCGCTCTTTCGTCGCGGCATCGAGGTCTCCGGCGATCGTCAGGCGAATATTGAAGGTTTCCAGCCGCGACGGCTCGTCCTTCGCCTTGTCGCCGGTCACATCCGCCCTCACCTCGCCCAGCCGGTCGGCGACCCCTAGGCGGGTGGCGGCGATGCGGGCGCTGAGCACCATGCAGGCGGCTAAAGAGGCATAGAGCAGATCGAGCGGGCTGAAGCCCTGGGCGCTCACCTGCGTGACCACATCGACGGTGCCGCCGGTCGGTGTCGTGACCAGCGGCAGGCCGACCGGTGGCAGGACGGCGAGCGCGCCGGCGTTTCGGGTTCTGACTTTCAGGTCTGCCATCGCGTGGTCTCCAATTCGGAGACATTGATAGCGGACGTGAATTCACTGAGGCAATCGCCGAGGCAGGCCGTGGGCGATTGGCGTTTCCTCGCCCTCATGAAATGGGGGAGAGGTGGCTCGGCGAAGCCGAGACTGAGAGGGGAGCGCCCTACGAAGGCCCCCTCTCCGTCCGCTTCGCGGACACCTCTCCCCCGCCTCTTGGCGGGGAGAGGAACCAGTTCTGAAACGCTACTTCGTCAGGTCGAGCGCCGCCGTCAGATCCCCCATCGGCGGCTGGTCGTTGTTGCGCAGCGCCTTGTCGCGGGCGATGAGGCCCGGCAGCACCGGCAGGTCGTAGCGGGCGGTGATGAAACGCAGGATCGAGGTCGTGTCGTATTGGGTGTGGTCGACCGTGCCCATCTTCGCATAGGGCGAGATGATGAAGGCCGGGATGCGGTTGCCCGGGCCCCAGCGGTCGGCCTTGGGCGGCGCGACGTGATCCCAGAAGCCGCCATTCTCGTCATAGGTGATGACGACCAGCATATGGGCCCATTGCGGGCTCTTCTCCAGATGCGAAACGAGGTCGGCCAAGTGCTGGTCGCCCGAGGTCACATCGGCATAGCCGGCATGTTCGTTGAGGTTGCCCTGCGGCTTATAGAAGGTGACGGACGGCAGCTTGCCGTCGTCGATCGCCTTGATGAACTCCACGCCGTCAAGGCCGCCATCCTTGAGGTGCTCGGCCCGCGCGGTCGTGCCCGGGGCATAGGCCGCGAAATAGTTGAAGGGCTGGTGGTGGAACTGGAAGTTCGGCACAGGCGTCGCGTTCTTGCCGTCGAGCGCCGCCTGCCAGGCGCCCGCATACCAGGCCCAGGAAATGCCCTTGAGCGAGAGCAGATCGCCGATGGTGATCTCGTGCTGCGGCGGGAGCGTGGTCGGCTGCGCCGGATCGGCGAGCGTCTTGTCGCCGCCCTCGGCCGGCTTGTTGGCGCTCGGCTGGTAAGGCGGCTGCATGGTGTTGACGGCGTAGAAGTCGGGCGTGATGGCGCCGTCATTGGCGAATTTCGGCACGCCGCCCAGCGCCGAGGCGGGCGAGTTGTCGGCCGGCTTCAGCGTCACGCCATCCGGCTCGACAACGGCGATCTGGCCCTTCACCGGGCTGGTGTCGGCATTGGGATAGTGGGGCGCGCAGGCGCAGGCGAGCATGAAGTGGTTGAGGAAGGAGCCGCCGAAGGCGCCCTGGAAGAAATTGTCCGCCAGCACGTATTTTTTGGCGATCGCCCACATTGGCAGGTTGGAGCCGTCATAGTGGCCCATGACCAGCGAGCCGGAATCGGCCCAGGCGACGAATTTGTCGTTCCGGCCGCCGTCGATCTGCATCTGCTCCTGGTAGAAGCGGTGCCAGAGGTCGTGCGTGACGACGTTGGTGCCCTCGTTGAAGCCCTTGGGATCGTCGATGGCGAAGGTGGCGTTGGCCAGATGCGCGCTCTGCGCCTCCGTCACCGCCGGCGTGACGCCCTTGCCGGTCAAGCCGCCCCAGGCCGGCGGCAGTTCGGAAAGCGGCTTGCCGTCGCGGTCGAGCTGACGCGCCTGGTCGGGCGAAACGTTGGCCAGGCCGTTGGCGCCGGGGAAGCCGCCGTAGAGGTTATCGAAGCTGCGGTTCTCGGCGTAGATGACGACGACGGTGTCGATCTTGTCGTAGCCGGGAGGAGCCGCGTGGGCAGCAGCGGAGAACGATGCCAGCGCCGTGGAGGCAAGGCAAAGCGAGAGGAAGGACCGGGGGGAGAGAAAGAATCGGGTCATCGGGAAATGCCTCGTGGCTTAGGAATGGCTGGAGGACGGCAATGCAGGAACGCAACTGCATCAATGCCGAGCTACTTCGGAGCCTTGTCACCCATGTGACATTTCCGCAGTGTCCGAACACGGTTTCGTGAGCGAGAAAGCCGGTCATCAATCCGTTGCACTCGATCCTTACGTCGCGAACGAAATCGGGCGAAGGAAATCAGGGATGTCGCCGCAGACGATGGGACGGAAAAATCACGCGATCACCCTTCTGGCGGCCTCGATCGTCGGCTTGACCGCGCCTGCGAGCACCGCGGAGCGGTCCGGTGTCCACCCCGGCCCGATGTCGCGCCAGGAAGCCTTCGCCCGCGCCGACGCGCTGACGGCGCTCGGGCGGCAGATGTTCCTTGACCCTTCGCTCTCCGCCTCGGGCAAGCAGGCCTGCTCGTCCTGCCACGATCCCAACCACGCCTTCGGGCCGGCCTCGGCGGCACCCATCGAGATGGGCGGAGCCAAGCTCGACCAGCCCGGCGTTCGCGCCGTGCCGTCGCTGCGCTACCTGCAGGCGGCGCCTGCCTTCACCGAGCATTTCTACGACTCCGAGGACGAAGGCGACGAGAGCGTCGACAATGGCCCGACCGGCGGCCTGACCTGGGACGGCCGCGCCGACCACGGCAAGGACCAGGCGAGGATCCCGCTGCTGTCGCCCTTCGAGATGGGCAACAAGGACGAGGCCGAGGTGGTCGCGGCGCTGCGCAAGGCGCCCTATGCCGGCGCCTTCGAGGCGGCGTTCGGCGCCGATGTGTTTGAGCACCCGCAGGATGCCTTCGACGCCGCGGTCGAAGCGCTCGGCACATTCGAGCAGAGCAGCGCCGATTTCTATCCCTATTCCAGCCGCTACGATGCTTTCCTCGCCGGCAAGGCGCAGCTCTCGGCGCAGGAATTGCGCGGCCGCATGCTGTTCGAGGACGAAGCGAAGGGCAATTGCGCGAGCTGCCATCTCAGCGAGCCCGCCAATGACGGCGAGCCGCCGCAGTTCACCGACTACGGCCTGATCGCGATCGCCGTGCCGCGCAATCCGGCGATCCCCGCCAACGCCGATCCCAATTATGTCGACCTCGGCCTGTGCGGACCGCTGCGCACCGATTTCAAAGGCCGCGCCGAATATTGCGGCCTGTTCAAGACGCCGACCCTGCGCAACGTGGCCTTGCGAAAGAGCTTCTTCCACAACGGCTATTTCCACTCGCTGCGCGAGGCGGTCGCCTTCTACGCCAGCCGCGATACGGATCCCGGGCGCTGGTATCCGAAGAAGACGGACGGCACGGTCGACAAATTCGACGACCTGCCAAAGGCTTACTGGCCGAACCTCAACACCGACCCACCCTTCAACGGCAAAAAGCCGGGCGACAAGCCGGCGCTAAACGACGCCGAGATCGACGACATCGTCGCTTTCCTCGGCACGCTGACCGACGCCGACCAGGCTGGTCAATAGGGCGACCGGGCAGCCAAGGAGACTGGTGGAACACACGGCCTGCTTGCAGCCGGAGCCGAGCTATCCACCGCAAAAGTGTGCCAATGTGAGCCACGTCATAGGAACGCCAAGTCGCGCCTGCTATATTGCCCACCTCTTCACAGATGGAGTCTGCGATGAGGTTCGTCGCGGTGCAGGAGCCGCCCGGCGGCAGTTGGGCGGTGTTCGATGCGGGCAATGGCGCGCCGGCCGAATATGCCGGCCGGGTGCTTATCGGCCTGACATCGCGCGAGGCCCGCTGGTTCGTCGCCGCGGGCAACGACCAGGCGGCCTGGCCACGGAGCGGCCGGCCAGGCGCGCACCTGCGGTTGGTCAGCGGAGGCGGCTCGCAGCCGATGCGCGAAAGGCACGGCCAAACAGGCGGTTGAGAAGACGCACTGACGGATTGATTCAAGCCGGCGCGACCTCGGTGTCGCTCCTCATTGTGCCGGCCCGTAGCGGCTCACCACCATGCCGCTGGCATAGGGCTTCGAGCCGAGGAGCTTCAGCTTGGCAAAACCACCCTTCTCGAAGATGCGGCGGCCGCTGCCCAGAACCGCCGGATTGATGAAGAGCTGGAACTCGTCGACCAGGCCGGCGGCGATCAGCGCGGCGGCAAAGCCCGCGCCGCCGAACACGGCGATGTTGCCGCCCGCGCCTTGCTTCAGCGCATCGACCTCGCGCGGCAGGTCGCCACTGACGACGCGGGTGCGTTCCCAGCGCGAAGCCTCGAGCTTGTCGCTCGCCACGATCTTCTCAGCCTCGACGATGCGTCGCGCGAAGGCATAGAAGCGATCCTTCGGGTATTTTCTCGCCGCGTTGCCCCAATGGGTCAGATACCCCTCCTCGGCCATCTTGCGGCTCAACAGGATGGTGTCGATTGTTTGGAAGACAGCGTTGAAATCCTGCTTGAGTTCTTCGTCCCAGGCATTGTCATCGCCCCATTCCCAGAGCTGCCAGCGATGCCCCTCGTCCGCGCCGACAAAGCCGTCGACCGACATCTGCATCTGAAGGATGAGCTTTTTCATTTTGGGTCTCCTCGCTAGGAATTTCTGCCGTGAAGGTTCAGGCGGCTCAGCGCGAACGGGCGAAAGCCTGCGCCCAGTCTTCGAAGGTGGTCGGCGTGGCGTTTTCGGCCGAGGGTGCCTCCAGCGCCCAGCGCTCGCCTCTGTTGAAGCTTGCCGCCGTTTCGCCTAGCGCATCGGCAAAACTCGCCGATATGCCGTTGGCGACCATGCCGGCCCGCGCTTCGGCGAACGGCGCTTCATGATAGGTGACATCCTTGCCGATCGCCCGGCCTAGGATGGTGGTGGCCTGTTCGAGCGTGTAGGAACCGCCGCCGTGCAATTCGACGACGCGCTGGGCCAGAAAATGTTCGGCGCTCAACAGGGCGGCGGCGCGCTCGCCAACGTCCTTGGCGGCAATCAACGGCATCGGCACGTCGCCGCGGAAGGGCGAGGCGAAGACGCCGGACGCCGCCTGCTCGACGAAGCCCATGCCCTTGACGAAATTCTCCATGAAGAAGGAGGCGCGCAGATAGACGAGCTCCTCCAGGCCTAGTGCGGCAAGCCGCTCTTCCATCAGAGCGGCGCCAAGCGAGGTACCCATTCTGAGATGGGCATTGAGGCCGCTGAGCAGCACGACGCGGCGCAGGCCGGCCTTGGCGATGGATGATGCCAGCCGTGCGCCGACTTGGTCCTCGAACCTGTGCAGATCGGGCGTGGTGACATCGAAGGGGATTATCACATAGGCGCCGTCGGCGCCCGAGAAGGCGGCGTCGAGCGCCGCCTGGTCGTCAAGCGCAACGCCGAGGCTGCGGGCGACGCCGCGTACCGTATGCCCTGCCCTGGTCAGCTTTGCCAAGACCTCGGCGCCGACCTCGCTGGTTGCACCGACGACCACCACCGTGCGGTTCGCTTGCTGGTTCATGACGCTCCTCCTCTTTGCTCAAATGATTTACTTTCGGAACCATTTGACGCAACGCGAGAACGATGTCAATAGTAAAGTGATTTAAAAATGGAACCATACCGATGTCGACCAAGGGAAGATCCGGCTGCCCGATCAACCTGTCGCTCGAGCTGCTCGGCGACCGCTGGACGCTGCTCATCATCCGCGACCTGATCTTCGCCGGGAAGAAGCACTTTCGCGAATTCCTGCAATCCGACGAAGGCATCTCGTCGCGCACGCTGGCCGAGCGGCTGCAGACGCTGCAGGACGAAGGCATCCTCACCCGCAGCGACGACCCGAGCCACGGGCTGAAGGCGATCTATCGGCTGACCGATGCCGGCATCGACCTTTTGCCGGTGCTCGCCACGCTCGGCGCCTGGGGCGGCAAATATCGACAGGCAGACGACAAGCTCGCGCAGATAGCGGATGAGTTGGCGGCCGGCGGCCAGCCGGCGCTTGAGCGGATGAAGCAGAAGCTGAGAGCCGAGCATCTGGGGTAGGCGGCGCGACCTGCCTCTGCGCGCTGGCCTGCTCAAGGCCGCAGCTGGGCCAACCGCCGGCGTCTGCTATCCGCGAGCCGTCGATCCTCATTGGACAACAATTCCCCGCGGTCCGTCAGCGAGCCCGCCCACTTCCCAGCGGCCTGACCGGCTCCTCCGCCGGAGGCTCCCCGGGCAGCCCCAATCGCAGCCGCTCCTCTTCGGCAAAGATCTCGGCCTGCGCGTGGACATCGAACACTTGCTGCGTCAGCCTGCCGCCGTCGACGACGCGCACGATCCATTGGTTATTGACGGCTTTTACGCGGACACTGTCTGGCTCGCTTGTTACCATATACAGCTCCTGCTCTTCGCTCGAAGAATTGCCTGTCTCCGACCCAATACGATCTAGCGCGCCTGGAGTTGCCGAAAAGCAGGGGTTATTGATTTTTAATGCAAAGCAGCTCGCCGTTATTCGACCTGTTTGCGAAGCCTCACGAATAAAAACGAGTATGGCGCAGCAATTGCACGTCGCGCAGCGGAATTCGACTTCGCAATGGCGTTCGGTCGGCAGCGGATTTGGAGGGCGTCCGAACGGAACTGCGGATCGCGCAGTCCGTCACTTGGCCGTGCGAGAGTGCGGATCAACTCGCCGCGCGCCGGCGGCCCGGCAGCCTTGGGGGGTGATACTGGGTTCGGCGGCCGGGCCTGACCGGAGTTTGCGAGGCCGCCGGCTGTCGTGAGGATGCGCTTGGGGCCGGCCAAGGACAAGAACGACCTAGGCCCTAGGACCAAAGGGCATAGTCAAGACGGCCGAATTGTCATTGGCCAATTGCGATCGGATTGACCGGAAATAAGGCGCGCCGCAAGCCGGCCGCGTCAAAAACCGAAGAAATGCCGGCCGACGAGATAGCCGAGCGCCGCGACGACCAGCGGAAACACCGCCGGCGCGGCCTTGCTGAACAGCGAGGTGTTTATCTCCTTGGCAGGAGCACTGGGTTTGGCATTGCCGAGGTTTTTGGTCATGGGATCTAATTACCGGTTGGGGCTAGCTGCCGGCTGAACCATTAAATTAGCAGTTGCTTATTAAGTTTCCGGCAAGCCCGACGCTACAATTCGCAGCAATTTATTCCGATTGCTGCGTACGCTCGGCAAGCGCGAAGGCCTGAAGGTTACGCGACTTGCCGGGATCCTGGTCGGCGTTGGCGATAATGGCGTGGAAGGCCGCGCGGGCAATATCCCTCTTCTTGGCGTCCGGGTGCAGTTTTCGCACCGCCTTGAGCAGGTCTTTCGGTTTCATATCGGGGGTGACAACGCGCATCAGCGTATCGCCTATGGCCTGCAATTCGCTGGCATCCATAATGATGAACCCTGCTTTAGCGCATCCAGCTTGGCATATAGCGGTGAGAGCGCGTCATTTTTGTGATGCCCCTCGCGGACTCGGAGCCGCCTCTGCAAGAATTTCGTGGCGAAGCGTCAGCCTTGACGCCGGCGAAGGCGCGGGAACCCTGGCGTTGTCGCCGAGTTTAGATCCCGAGACGAATTGCCATGGAAGACAAACCGCCAGCCGAAAACCCGGGAAGGACCCTCGTCACGGTGCTGGCAATCTGCGTTCTCATCTTCGCCCTGTTTTTTATCGGCTTCAAATATTCGGGGCCTGACCAGGGAGCGCTGATCGTGCCGGGCGCAGTACAGCAAGGCAGCAAGTGAATGACTGGCGAGCACCAAGCCCGACAAAGCTGGGGCGAGCGCTTGGCAATCCTCGAGGAGTTCGCGCGGTTGAGACGCCAGGCGTCATTTTTGTGATGCGCCGTCCCATCATCCCGCTCCGCAGTCGGGCGCCTTGGCGGCGCGTTCAGAGGATCCTTGTGGCGAAGGCGTCGAGCCGTGAATTCTCCCGATAGGTCAGCCGGACCGCCAGCGCTCCTATGGCGGCGGTGGCGACGCCGCCGATCACGTCGCTGAGATAATGCGTTCCGATGAAGATCCTGGACCAGCAGATGACGAACGCAATCACGAACAGCGCCAGCGTACGGCGCGGCAGCGCCTGCATGGCGAAGGCGGCGACGATGGCCATGCTGGCGGTCGCGTGATCGGAGGGGAATGACCAGTCGGCGCTGGGCGCGATCAAAAGATGCGTGACGCCGGCGTCGTACGGCCTGATCCGATGGACGACGAACAGGATCGCCTGGTTGATCGCCAGCCCGATCAGGAAGGAAAGGCCGGCGGACAGGCAGGCATGGCGCACGTGGAGGCGATCGTCCCTGGACCACCATTGCATGGCGACCGCAATCACCATCAGCGGCACGCCGAATTGTGAGATAGCGATCATTGTCCTATCAAGGAGGGGGCTGATGCCGGCAGCCGCGCTGATCCAGTGCGTGAGAGAAGCGTCCATTCCTACCTGATATCCCTGGTCCAAAAGTAAGGTCGATCGTTGAAGCCCGCCGGCGAGCACCGCATTCACCAGTTCTTTGAGATCAGCGTATGGCTAAAAGGTGCCCATGCCTTGATCGAGTGCATCGGCGCCGTCCTGCTTCACCTCGTCACCACCGAAACCATCGCTTCCTGGGTCAACATGTTCACCCAGGAAGAACTGGTCGAGGATCCCAACGACTTCATAGCCACCCATTTGTCACGTATGGCCGCCGAGTTCTCCGTCGCGAGCAAGGAGTTCTATGCCTTCTACCTGCTCAGCCACGGATTGATTAAGCTGCTTCTGGTTATCGGCCTGCTGCGCGGCAAGCTCTGGTCCTACCCGGCCTCGCTGGCGGCGCTCGGCGCCTTCATGGCCTACCAGGTCTATCGCTACTCCTACACGCATTCGCCAGGCCTGCTGGTGCTGACCTTCTTCGATGCCGTGGTGATGGTGCTGATCTGGCATGAGTGGCGAACCGTGCTCCGCCATCGGTCCGCCTGATGAAGCGCCAGTCCAAGGACAAGCGAGGCAGCCGATCAGCCTGGCTGCGCCTTAGGCCGGGGCTGGGATCGTTCCGATGGCAGGCGGTGACTTTTTTGGGGTGATTTTCGCAAAAAACAGCTGGCCGCCAGCCACCCAGAAGCCGCTTCGCCTGGCCCAAAGGTTTCGCGGCTGGCTTGTTCCGCTACTCTGCAAGCTGTCGCATTTTGACCCAAATCCACCTCTAGCCGGCTGAAGACGCTGCGGTTCCAGGCTTCACGGTTTCTTGACAGGGGCCGGAAAAACGGGCAGCAAGTCGGGTGAGGGAGAGCATTTCTACCGTGGCGCAGACCATGGAGAGCTCTTTTTTCGTATGGACCGTCGCCAAATCGGCGATTGGTGGAGGGATTGGTTAACCATCTTTGTCCATCTTTTGAATCAATCGGCAACAGACGCGTGAAGGTGCAGGGGGCACCAGCGAACTGTGATCGTGACGGGTGCCAGGTCCGCAAACCGGCATGCCGATTGAGAGTGGTCGTATGGCGTTTTTGCGTTTGAAAAGCCGGGGTGACGCTCCTGATGGGGGGGTAACTTCGAAAAAGTCTGGTCATCGTTGGGTCGTGGTGCCTGCTGTCGGCGCCGCTCTCGCCCTATGGTCTGTCGCCACCTTGGCGGGGCTCTATTCGGTGAGCACCTCGCTGACCGCAGCTTCCAATGGATTGCCGCAAGGCCTGCTTTCGCCGCGCAACATCGCGCTTGGCGACCAGCGCCGGCTGATCGCCAACGCCTGGGCGCCGCGTCTTTCCGCCAATGGCGGCTACCAGGCGGGCTCGCTCATCGGTGGCTGCGACGCCGGCTGTTTCAGCCTCGCAACAAGCTTCAGACATGACGGCCAAGCTGCTGAAAAACCGAAGAATGAAGGCCACGACGGCAAGATGGCGCGCCTCAGGCTGCCGGCGCCCGACAGCGTCGCGCAGGAGAAGGTGGTGGTGGTGGCTTCGGCCGCCGGAGCCGCCGACCGTTTCGACGGCGTGGTGAAAAAGGCCGCGCTTTCGCCGCAGAAGCTTGCCGAAGCCTTTGCCCGCGCCGAGAACGCGCCGTTCCTGCTTGCCGGCCTGCCCTCGGCCAGCCGCTTCGGGGGCGCTGAGCCGGATGCCCCGGCAGAAGCCCGCTTCGGTTCGCAGCCGGCCCAAATCGCCGGCGCTTCCGAACTGGCGCTGGCGCTTGCCAACGTGGCGCAGGAGGATACGGCGGACGTTCCGACCGCCGTCGCGCTCGAAAACAGCGACGCGCCAAATGTCGCCGACACCCCGGACAACGGCCAGGACGGCGAGTATCAGGTCGCCTCGCTGCCGCCGCAGGACGATTTGCCCGACACCATCGCCGTGCCCGGCCTTCGACCGCGCACCACACTCGATCGCGCTGCCGAGGCGCCCGAACAGAACGCGGCCAAGCCGCAGAAACCAGAGAGCGCGAAGCCGCAGGCGGCCAGGGCCAAGCCGCAGCCGGCCGACACCGCGCAAAGCGCGCCGACGGCGGTCTCGCCCAGGAACGGCGACCAGGCCCTGCCGGGCGTGCCGGGCTCAAAGCCGCTCGTGGCCGACTCCAAGCCCGGCAAGCGCAAGGCGCAGGCGTCCGAGATGCTCGCCTATGCCAAGCCTGACACGCCGGAAAGAGGCGGCCTCGGCAGCGCGTTCCGCAATCTTTTCAACGGTCCCTCCACGGGCAATGGCGTCGCCGTCTACGATATTTCGGCGAGGACCGTCTACATGCCCGACGGCTCGAAGCTGGAGGCGCATTCGGGACTTGGTTCGATGGTCGACCAGCCACGCTTCGTGGACCGCAAGAATGTCGGTCCGACACCGCCCGACACATACAATCTGTCCATCCGTGAATCGCGCTTCCATGGCGTCGAGGCGATCCGGCTGACGCCGGCCAGCGGCAGGAACAAATACGGCCGCAACGGCCTGCTCGCGCATACCTATATGCTGCGCGGCGGCCGCGCCGAGTCCAATGGCTGCGTCGTCTTCAGGGACTACCACCGCTTCCTCGCCGCTTACAAAAAGGGCAAGATCAAGCGTCTTGTCGTCGTCCCGCGGCTCACAAGGTCCCCCACCCAGGTCGCCCAGGAGGGCCGCCAAGGTTAAGCCGAACCGGCCGGCGCGCTGGTCGCCGGCTGTTATCGATCCCCACTTGCTGATCCGAAGGGCTTGGCGCCAAGACGCGCCCAAGTATTTGCCGTCGCTTAAACCATGGCGACGATCGCAACCTCATCGGAGGAAGCGATAACGACCCTTCCCAGATGGTAGATATGGCGCAGCCCGGGCTTGCGGCAAGCCCCCGGCCATGGCGTATCAACGCTGCTCCGAAAAACCATAACGGAGCACGGAATGCGTATCCTGTTATCGACTTACGGCTCGCGCGGCGACGTCGAACCGCTGGCGGCGCTGGGCGCGGCGTTGCAGGCGCACGGCGTCGAGGCCAAAGTGAGCGCGCCGGGCGACGCGGAGTTTGCCGCGCTTCTCGCCCGCGCCGGCGTGACGATGGCCCCGGCCTTCGCGCCGGTGCGCGAATGGGCGAAGGAAATGATCAACCGGTCGCGATCGGCGTCGCCCGAAGGCCGGGCCAGGCTCATTGCCGCCCAGGCGGCCGAGATCGTCGCCAGGCAATATGAGGCGCTTAGCGCAGCCGCCGAAGGCTGCGACGCGGTGGTGGCGTTCGGGCTCTTCCCGTCCTGCGCCGCCGCGCGGCTGGTCGCGGAGCAACACGGCATGCGCTACATGCTCGGCACGTTCTGCCCCGTCTGGCTGCCGTCGCCGCACAACCGGCCGCATGAATATCCAAGCCATCCGCTGCCGCCCGGCGTGACCGACAACCGGCTGCTGTGGGAGATGGACATCCGGACCAAGAACGCGCTCTTCGGCGAAGCGGTCAACGGCCAGCGCGCATCGCTCGGGCTGCTCCCGGTGGAAAATGTCCGGGACTATGTCTACGGCAATCCCGTCCTGCTCGCCTGCGACCCGACGCTTGGGCCATGGCCGGGCTCGGACCTGATCGACGCCGTCCAGACCGGCGCCTTCATCCTGCCGGACGAGCGGCCCCTCCTCGATGGCCTGGAAGCCTTTCTCGATTCAGGCCCGCCACCTGTCTATGTCGGCTTCGGCTCGATATCGGTAGCCAAGGAAGCCGGCAGCACCGCCATCGCGGCAATCCGCGCCAGGGGCCTTCGCGCGGTCATCGCGCGTGGCTGGGCCGAGCTCGGCACCGTCGACGACCGCGACGACTGCTTCGCCGTCGGCGAGGTCAACCAGCAGGTGCTGTTCGGCCGCGTCGCCGCCGTCATCCACCATGGCGGCGCCGGCACGACCGTTGCCGCTGCGCGGGCGGGAGCGCCGCAGGCGATCGTGCCGCAGATCGGCGACCAGCCTTACTGGGCGCGGCGGGTGGCCGAACTGGGCATAGGGGCGGCGAATGACGGTCCGGTGCCGAGCGCGGAGTCGTTGTCGGCGGCGTTGGATGTGGCGCTGGCGCCCGAAACTAGCACGCGTGCTGCGGCAGTGGCCGGCAAGATCCGCGCCGACGGCGCCGAGGTGGCGGCAAGGCTGCTGATTGAATTGGCGGGGCAACCTAGCCGGTGAACTCATTGCGTCGTTAGTTCCGCCAGCGCCCTTTGCAGGGGCGTCGGCGAGACCTGGATCGGGCCTGAGAAGGGACTGTCCATGTCGATGATCAAATAGACCGCCGCCGCCGCCGCCAGCGCTCCGGAAACGAGGCATGTGAAGACGACGGTGCCATTGTGCGGTGCCCGGAAGCCGAAGCTGGCGAAAATAAGCGTCAGCCATGCCACGAGCAGCACGATCAGCGGCGCTGGGATGGCGCCCTCGGATTGCTCGGCCAGTATCCAGCGCTGCTCGATCAGCTTCTGGAGTTGCTGCGTCGCAGCCTGTTGCGCGGCGGTCTGCTTGGCATCCGCGGGCGTCAATCCCGCCAGGATGTCTCCGACCTGATAGAGCAGCAGTTCCGACAGCCTGTTCGGGACGACGGTTGTGTCGCTGTCGGCGGTGGAGGTGTCGACGACGCGCTGGACATAGGCAGCAAGCGACTGCCGGGCGCTGTCCGCCTCCGGTCCGTAATGCCGGAGTGTTCGGTCGAGCAGAATAATCTCGGTGGCGAAGGTGTGTACGTTGCCGTTGATGGACTCAAACGTGTTCTTGGCCGAGTTGATCATCAGACCGAGCATAAGCGAGGACATCACCACGAAAAGGTTCGCGGCAAGCCGCACCACCGCGCTGGTGTCGTCCCTAAGGTGGTGAGCGGGGAAGCGCTCGTGCACCATCAAGCTGACCAGCGAGGCCCCGGCCAGGCAAGCAAAGATCGCTGTCCCTACAAGCACTTCGCCCATGGCTGACATTGTAACCGAGGCGCGGCGCTTGCCAATTGGCTGTGCGAGGGTTGAATTAACGTCGAAGCATAAGGACGTATATCGCTGGCCGGTAAGGCGACTTTCATGCCGGGCTCCATGCACAGCGAGGCGAAGGTCGAAAACCGCTTTCAATACCGGGCGAAGGCGCTATCTATGGCGCGGGGCGGCTCCCAATCACACACGAGGCTATCCATGACAATTCGCGCTGTCGTCTGGGGCGAGAACATCCATGAGCGGACCAATGAGGTGGTCGCCGGCATCTATCCGGAAGGCATGCACGCGACCATCGCCAAGGCGCTGAATGCGGACAAGGCGATCTCCGTCTCGACGGCGACGCTGGAGCAGCCCGAGCACGGCCTGCCGGAATCCCGCCTCGCCGAAACCGACGTGCTCGTCTGGTGGGGCCACAAGGACCATGGCGCGGTGACCGACGAGGTGGTCGAGCGCGTCGCAAAACGTGTCTGGGAAGGCATGGGGCTGATCGTGCTCCATTCCGGCCATTTCTCGAAGATCTTCAAGCGGCTGATGGGCACGCCATGCACGCTGAAATGGCGCGAGGCCGGCGAACGCGAGCGGCTTTGGGTGACGAGCCCCAGCCATCCGATCGCCGACGGCGTCGGCGAATTCTTCGAGCTCGAAAACGAGGAAATGTATGGCGAGCAGTTCGCCGTGCCGGAGCCGCTGGAAACAGTCTTCATCTCCTGGTTCCAGGGCGGCGAGGTGTTCCGCTCGGGCCTGACTTACCGGCGCGGCGCCGGCAATGTCTTCTACTTCCGCCCCGGACACGAAACCTACCCGACCTATCACGATGCGACGGTCCAGAAAGTGCTGCGCAATGCGGTGAAGTGGGCGCACAACCCGCAGGGGTCGAAGCCCGCCATCCTCGATGCGCCGAACGTGCCGGTCGAGAAGGCGCTGGAGCCGATCGAGGAGCGCGGGCCCAAGCTGCACGCGCATGGCGAGGCCGGCTTCCGCTAAAAAAGCACTTCCCTGCTTCGCTTGGGATTGCGCCGATACAGCGCCTGGGTCACATTCGCCCCACATGATTGAATCGAACCAAATCGCTCGGAGGAGCAGAAAATGCGGCTTTTGATACTCGGTACCGGCTGGATGGCGCAGGAACATGCCCGCCGATTCGGCGCCATCGAGGGCGTGGAATTGGCGGCAGCC
The DNA here is from genome assembly GCF_006439385.1 of Mesorhizobium sp. B3-1-7. Lineage (NCBI taxonomy): Bacteria > Pseudomonadati > Pseudomonadota > Alphaproteobacteria > Hyphomicrobiales > Phyllobacteriaceae > Mesorhizobium > Mesorhizobium sp. B3-1-7. Next base: position 1,097 of record NZ_VFTL01000049.1, on the reverse strand, counting down.
GTCGATGTCGATGAAAAGCGCGTCGGCGAGTACGCAGACGGCTTCAAGATTCCGAAGCGCTTCACCTCGCTGGAGGCGGCGCTCGACTGGGGCGATTTCGACGCGGTCGCCAATGTCACGCCGGACCGCATCCACCACCCGACCACCCTGGCGCTGGTCGCCGCCTGCAAGCCGGTGCTGTGCGAGAAGCCGCTGGCCGAGAATTTCGCCAGGGCGAGCGAAATGGCCGACGCCGCGGAAGCCGCCGGCATCGTCAATATGGTCAACCTCACCTATCGCAACGTGGCCGCGCTGCAGAAGGCGCGCCGGATGGTGCAGGCCGGCGAGATCGGCACGGTGCGCCATGTCGAGGCCTCCTATCTGCAGAGCTGGCTGGTCTCGAAATTCTGGGGCGACTGGCGCACCGATCCGAAATGGCTGTGGCGACTGTCGCGCGGCCACGGCTCCAACGGCGTGCTCGGCGATGTCGGCATCCACATCCTCGATTTCGCCAGCTATGGCGCGGCGCTCGACATCGACCATGTGTTCTGCCGGCTGCGCGCCTTCGACAAGGCGCCGGACAACCGCATCGGCGAGTACCAGCTCGACGCCAACGACAGTTTCGCCATGACGCTCGATTTCTCCAATGGCGCCTTCGGCGTGGTGCATGCCAGCCGCTGGGCCACCGGCCACATCAACGAACTGCGCCTGCGCATCCATGGCGACAAAGGCGCCATCGAGGTGGTGCACAATCTCGAGGGCTCGGCTCTGAAGGCGTGTGTCGGCAGCAATGTCGAGAACGCCAAATGGGAGGAGCTCGATGCCGGCACGGTGCCGACCAACTACCAGCGCTTCGTCGAGGCGGTGAGGAGCGGCGTGCAGGCCGAACCCACCTTCCGGCACGCGGCAGGCCTGCAGAAGGTGCTCGACCTTGCCGTGGTGTCGGATGAGAAACGGGCGGAGTTGAGGGCGAACGCCGACACGCAGTGAGCCCGAAACTGCTGATCTCCCCCTTGCGGGCAGGGGAATCGCATATGGCGTTTTTGGGGTTGAGTTTAGGCTGAGAAAGGATTCTTTGGAGAGGCAGTTGAGCGAAGGAGCGACTGCCATTTCCTGCC
>NZ_VFTL01000048.1:0-48902 GCF_006439385.1 Mesorhizobium sp. B3-1-7 | reverse complement strand
TGCAAGACACTACCTTGCAATCGTAACCCTAGCCGCAACCATATTATGGCTCAGATAACTGTCCACACTTCCTAGAGCATGACCCCGAAAAGTGGGAACCGGTTTTCGGAGAAGATCATGCTCCAACAAGAGATAGATCAGGATGGCGATTCAACGAAACGCCGTCCTGATCTAGTCCTTAGGCGCACTTGAAATGCAATCAATCACGGCGCACCATGTTGCCCAAGCACCCAGTGTCTTCCTAAGGGCGCCGGGGCTCAAAAGCCGGTCAGGGCGGGAGCCGGCGTCAAAGGCAGTGGAGGACGCCATGACGGTTAAGGCAATTCTTGAAAGCAAGGGCCATGACGTGTTCACGCTCGGGCCCAATGAAAAACTCAGCGAGGCCATTCGCATGCTGGCCGAGCACAGGATCGGCGCGCTCGTCATCACCAATGGCGATCGCAAGATCGTCGGCATTCTCTCGGAACGCGATATCGTCAGGGTGGTGGCCAAGGAGGGCGCCGCGGCGCTCGACATCGCCGTGCGCTCGGCGATGACGCCGAAGGTCAAGATCTGCAACGAAAACCACACGGTCAACGAGGTCATGGAGATCATGACGCGTGGCCGCTTCCGTCATCTGCCGGTGGAAAAGGGCGGCCAGCTTGATGGCATCGTCTCCATCGGCGACGTGGTCAAGCGCCGCATCGAGGATGTCGAGCGCGAAGCCGAAGAGATGAAAGCCTACATCGCCACGGCCTGAAGCAAACGGAAAGGTGCCGCCGGCGTTTCGGCCGGCGGCATTGGGCATTAGCGATTGTCGAACTCGGCGCGCACGAGCGCGAGCCCGCGTCGGGTGATGCGGTAAGGACCGCCGTTCGTCGAAGAAACTGCCTTCTTGCGCCTCAACTTTCGGAAGAGCTCTAAGTCGAAGCCCGGATAGCGCCAGCCATCGCGGGTCAGGCACAGGACCGAGGCGATCTTCCTGCTTTCGTTCTTTTTGATTTGAATACGCCCGCCCTGCGCGAGCAGGATGCGCTGTTCATTGCGCGAATTATCCATTGGAGAAGTCCCGGGAAAAACAACAAAACCGCCGCCGCGAGACGTCGCGGCACGGGGTTCCAGGTTTTTCCGCCCCGCCTCGCTTAGGAGGTCAGGGCTTCACCGGGACCGAGCGTAAGTGGACATCCACTCTCCATTGGGATGGACGTTTCTTAGGCGAAGGTGGCGGAAAAGGCGAGCGTGCGGGCTTTGCGCTTGTCTCGCAGGGCGGTTTGCACTAGCGAAGTTGCGCACCCAAAATGTGCATTAATGCATCTCGGTGTGCATTAATGCATCTCAATGAGTGCATTAATGCAACTCCGAGAATTCAAAGTCCGTAGGCCTCCATGAGCATCATCGATACCCGCACCCCCGACGCAAAACGGCTGATCCCCGGCGCCACCGGCGACTGGGAGATCATCATCGGGCTCGAAGTGCATGCGCAAGTGATCTCTGAGGCAAAACTCTTTTCCGGCGCCTCGACGTCGTTCGGCGGGGCGCCCAATGCCAATGTCAGCCTTGTCGACGCGGCGATGCCGGGCATGCTGCCGGTCATCAACGAGGAATGCGTCAAGCAGGCGATCCGCACGGGGCTCGGCCTGAAGGCCGCGATCAATCATAAGTCGGTCTTCGATCGGAAGAACTATTTCTATCCGGACCTGCCGCAGGGCTACCAGATCTCGCAGTTCAAGCAGCCGATCGTCGGCGAGGGCAAAGTGATCGTCTCCGTCGGGCCCGACCGCCAGGGCGAGTTCGAGGACATCGAGGTCGGCATAGAGCGCCTGCATCTGGAACAGGATGCCGGCAAGTCGATGCATGATCAGCATGCGACCATGTCCTATGTCGATCTCAACCGCTCCGGCGTGGCGCTGATGGAGATCGTCTCGAAGCCCGATATCCGCTCCGCCGACGAGGCCAAGGCCTATGTCACCAAGCTGCGCTCGATCATGCGCTATCTCGGCACCTGCGACGGCAACATGGACGAAGGCTCGCTGCGCGCCGACGTCAACGTCTCGGTGCGCCGTCCGGGCGGCGAGTTCGGCACGCGCTGCGAGATCAAGAACATGAACTCGATCCGCTTCATCGGCCAGGCCATCGAATATGAGGCGCGTCGCCAGATCGCCATCCTGGAGGACGGCGGCAAGATCGACCAGGAGACGCGCCTGTTCGACGCCGTCAAGGGCGAGACGCGTTCGATGCGCTCCAAGGAAGAAGCGCATGACTACCGCTATTTCCCGGATCCCGACCTTTTGCCGCTGGAGTTCGACCAGGCCTATGTCGATGCGCTCGCCAGGAACCTGCCGGAGCTGCCCGACGACAAGAAGGCGCGGTTGGTCGATGCGCTCGGCCTCTCGGCCTATGACGCCTCGGTCCTGGTATCGGAAAAGCCGATCGCCGATTATTTCGAGAAGGTGGCGGCAGGGCGCGACGGCAAGCTCGCCGCCAACTGGGTCATCAACGATCTCCTTGGCCAGCTGAACAAAGCTGGCAAGGGCATTGAAAATGCTCCAGTTTCGCCCGAGCAGCTCGGCGCTGTTCTCGACCTGATCAAGGAAGGCACGATCTCCGGCAAGATCGCCAAGGACCTATTCGAGATCGTCTGGAACGAGGGCGGCGATCCGCGCCAGCATGTCGAGAGCCGCGGCATGAAGCAGGTCACCGACACCGGCGCCATCGAGAAGGCGGTCGATGAGGTCATCGCCGCCAATCCGGAAAAGGCCGAGCAGGCGCGCGCCAAGCCCACCATGGCCGGCTGGTTCGTCGGCCAGGTCATGAAGGCGACCGGCGGCAAGGCCAACCCGCAGGCGGTCAACGATCTCGTCAAGGCCAAGCTCGGCATCGAATAACGGTGTTTGTCCGCACCGCCAGCGACCGTGACATTGCGGCTATCCGGGCACTGCTGGCCGAGACCTGGCACGCGGCCTGCGACGCCATCTATGGCGCCGAGCGGATCGATCGAACCATCGCGCTTTGGTGTTCGCCGGAAAAGTTGAAAGCGCGCATCGAGCGGCCGGATGCGGAGTTCCTGGTCGCCGACGATGGCAAGCGCATCGGCGGCGTCGCCTATGCGGAAAGCGCTGACCAGGGCGCTTCGATCGATCTGGAGCAGCTTCATGTTGCACCGGACCTGCAGGGCCGCGGGATTGGCGGCATGCTGCTGGACGAAGTGATGGAGAGCTTCCCCGAAGCGCGCGCGGTACGCGTCGAGGTGGCGGAAGCGAACAAGCGCGCCGTCGCCTTCTATATGGCGAACGGTTTCGTCCAGATCGGCCGCGCCGACAATCGCGGGCCTGCGCAGTCCGGCGTCGCGTCACTGCTCCTTGAGCGGCCGCTGATCGCCTGATCGCTCGACGCCGCCGCAATTGCTTCACGTTGTTGCGAGCGGTGCGCCCAATGCCAGCTTTCATTTGACGGCCGAAAGCCCGGCGGCAATGCTGCCGCAGCCGACGCGCCGGCGACAGTCCGGTCGACCGGCAGCACGGTGATGAGGGGGACTGCCATGCCGAGCTTGCCGGAACTGATGCCGACCGAAGTGTCGGACGAGACGTTTGGCGGCGTGACCTATCACGTCGCCGGCGAATTGGTGCCCGTGCTGTCGGTCGATGTGACCAACATGCCGGTCTATTTCGAACACCACATCCTTTTGTGGAAGAACACCACGATCACCATCGGCCTGAAATCGCTGAAGGGCGCGCTGAAGCGCATGATCGCGGGCATGCAGATCTTCGTCACCGAGGCGTCCGGGCCGGGCGTCATCGCCTTCAGCCGCGACGGGCCGGGCCATATCGTGCCGATCCATCTTCGGCGCGGCGAGGAGATACAGGTGCGCGAGCATCAGTTCTTGGCCGCGACCGCCAGTGTCGACTACACGTTCGAGCGCGTCCGCGGCCTTGGAACGATGCTATTCGGCCAGAGCGGCTTCTTCATCGACCGTTTCCGCGGCGAGACAGGCGACGGCATCGTCTGGCTGCACGGCTACGGCAATGTCTTCGGGAAGGTGCTGGCGCCCGGCGAGACCATCGACATCGAGCCAGGCGGCTGGCTGTTCAAGGACGCTTCGGTCAAGATGGATACAAAGATCGACCGCCTTTCCAGCGGCTTCTTCGGCGCCAACATGAACTTCGTCGTCAACCGCTTCACCGGTCCTGGGCGCGTCGGCATCCAGTCGATGTATCTGCACATGCCGTCGGAAGAGTAGGTGCCGAGCCTGATCGAACGAACGTCCGATCAGGCGGAGGGAATTTCCATATTGTCGATCAGCCGCGTCGTGCCGAGCCAGGCCGCCGCCAGCAGGCGGCCGTCACGATCCCGCTGCCAGGGCTCGAGCGTGACACTCGCGCGGGCGGCGACGTAGTCGACCTTTTGGAAACCCGCGGAGGCCAGGGCCTTCGCGGCGGCATCAATAGCGCCGGCTTCATCCGCGCCGGTTGAAAGTGCTGCCGCCGTGCGGCGCAGGATCAAATTGAGCTTGCGCGCGATGTTGAGCTCGGCTTCGCCCAGATAGGCGTTGCGCGACGACATGGCGAGGCCATGAGCATCGCGCACGGTCGGTGCGCCGACGATCTCGACGGGCAGGTCGAGATCGCGGCAGAGCTGCCTGACGACGCAGAGCTGCTGGTAATCCTTCTCGCCGAACACGGCGCAATCGGGCGCCGCCTGCAGGAAGAGCTTGGCCACCACGGTCGCGACGCCGTCGAAGAAACTCGGCCTGAAGTCGGTCTCCAGGCCGCGGGAGGGGCCGCCGACCGAGATTTTCGTAGCGAAGCCGGAGGGGTACATCTCGCTCACGTTTGGCGTGAAGGCGAGATGCGCGCCCGCATCCCGCAACCGGTCGAGATCCCGCGCCAGCTGGCGCGGGTATTTGTCGAGATCTTCCGTCGGCGCGAACTGCGTCGGGTTGACGAAGATCGAGACAACGCAGCGCTCGGCCCGTTCGAGCGCGATCCTGACCAGCGAGATATGACCGTCGTGCAGCGCGCCCATGGTCGGCACCATGGCCACCTTGAGGCCGGCCTGCCGCCAGTCCCGGACCAGCGCCCGAAGGGCGGTGACGCTGTCGACGACGATTGGCGCGTTCATGTCTTGTCCTTGCCGGATGCCGTCGTGAAGACGTGGTCGGGGCCGGGGAAGGCGCGGCTCCGCACCTCGGCTGCGTAGCGCGCCGCCGCATCCGCTATCGCGCTGCGCAAATCGGCGTATTCCTTGACGAATTTCGGCACGCGGTCGACGGTCAGGCCGACCATGTCGTCGATCACCAGGATCTGGCCGTCGCAGTCGGCGCTGGCGCCGATGCCGATGGTCGGTATCAAAATGTGATGGGTAAGCTTCGCGGCCACGGCCTCCATCGTGCCTTCGATGACGACCGAGAAGGCGCCGGCTTGTTCCACCGCCTCGGCATCGCTGAGCAGCGCGGCGATATTGTCCTCCGTCCGGCCCTTGATCTTGTAGCCGCCGTCCTTCTCCACCGATTGCGGTTGCAGGCCGATGTGGCCCATGACCGGTATTCCCTCGGCGGCGATCGCGGCGATCCGGGAGGCCATGTCGACGCCGCCTTCGAGCTTCACGGCCTGGCAGCCTGTTTCCCCGACGATCCGCCTTGCCGACGCCGCGGCCTGCGCCGGCGAGGCCTCATAGCTGCCCGCCGGCATGTCGACCACGACGCAGGCCTTGGCCGAGCCGCGCATCACGGCCTGGCCGTGCGCGATCATCATCTCCAGCGTGGCGCCGAGCGTTGTGGTGTGGCCATGCAGGACCATGGCGACGCTGTCGCCGACCAGCAGCAGATCGACATGGGGATCGAGCAGGCGGGCGACGGGATAGGTGTAGGCGGTAAGGCAGACGATCGGCACGCCGCCTTTGCGGCGGCGAATGTCTTCGGCGCTGATCCGGCTGTCGGCGGACGGATCCCGGGTCAATCGTCACCTCCCTCAAGGCGCGCCCGAAACGGGCGGGCCGAGCTTTAGAAAGACAGGCGGCGCTTGGCAAGCCGCGTTGCCGCCGGCGGCACAACTGCATCGATTTAATGCATGTCGCCCAGAGGCGCGGAGCGGTTCTGGGACGACGACATGCTTCAAGACAAGGACGCACGAAGCATTTACGTCGGGACATGGCAAAACCCTTGCCTTCGCGGTGGCGTGACGCCATAAGCAGGGGAAAGGCGCAGCCGCTGCCGCCGCGAGGATGTGGATGAAAACTTTCCTGCTGCAGTTTTTCACCTGGTGGAACAGCCAGACGCTCGGCACGCGCTTCCACACCTGGCGCTTCGGCAAGAGGGTCGGCGAGGACGAAGCCGGCAATGTCTACTATGAGGGCGGCATCGATTCGGAAGGCCGCACCCGCCGCTGGGTCATCTATCGCGATTATTCGGAAGCCTCGAAGATCCCGCCGGGCTGGCATGGCTGGATCCATCATCGCGTCGATACACCTCCATCGAGCGAGAGCTACAAGGCTCGCGAGTGGCAGAAGGAGCATCGGCCGAACCTGACCGGAACGCCCGGCGCCTATCGTCCGCAGGGTTCCATCCTGACCAACCAGCATCGCCCGCAGGTGACTGGCGACTACGACGCCTGGACGCCGGGGTCGTAATCCCTCGGATCGTAATCCAAGACGCCGCTTCGGTCCTTTATCGCCACAATTGGCATTTAGCTGCTTGCTGACTGCGCAGCCATGACTAGCCTTGGGCGTTGAGAGAATCACCCGGGCGCAACCACCGGTATTTTGCATGAGTTCTTTCGGCCATACCTCAAAGGCGCTGATCGCGGCGGCGTCCATTCTGGTTGCCTCGACGGCGGCCTTCGCCGCCGCGCAGGCGCCGGCCGCGGCACCCGCGGCCTCCGACCGCGTCACCAATGCGGTGGCCGAGTTCGCCGGCATCGACAAGATCACCGGCCGCATCATCACCTTCGACGTCTATATCGACGAAACCGTGCAGTTCGGCGCTTTGCAGGTGACGCCGCGCGTCTGCTATTCGCGGCCGGATACGGAGCAGCCGAAGACCGATTCCTTCGTCGAGGTCGACGAGATCACGCTCGACCGCAAGATCCGCCGCATCTTCACCGGCTGGATGTTTGCCGAAAGCCCGGGCCTCAACGCCGTCGAGCACGCCGTCTATGACGTCTGGCTCAAGGGTTGCAAGCAGAAGTCGGACGTGCCGCCGCCGACCGCGGCCAAGGCCGACACGGCCAAGCCGAAGACCGAAGCCGCCAAGCCCAAGGCTCCGGCGCAACCGGCCGACGCCGCATCCGAGCCGGCTGACGCGGCGCCGGCCCCGGACGATACCACCGACACGAACTGATCTCGGAACCTGCCTGCCCTTTGGCCGTTCAAATCGGCAAGGCGAGGAGGATTCCGCGATGACTGTCACGAAAACAATCACCGCCAACAAGCAGGAGCTTCTCGATATCGAGAAGGGCTTTTGGTCAGGCGATTCCGCCTACTATGAAGCCAATGCCGATGTGGAGTGCCTGGTGGCGTTCCCGCAGATGGCGCAGGCGATGACCAATGCCGATCTCGCAAAGACCGCAACCAAGCCCAACAAATGGCGCGACCTGGACATCAAGTTGAAGGGCATGGTCGAGCCCGGCAGTGACATCGTCATGCTGACCTACGAGGCGCGCGCGACGCGCGAGAACGGCGAATCCTATGTCGCTTTGGTCAGCACCGGCTATGTCCATCGCGCCGACGGCTGGAAGATGATGTTCCATGCGCAGACGCCGATCGAGGCGGCAGAGCGAACTCAAGGATAAAAGACGGCCTCGCCCTTCAGCGCTTCGGCGAGCAGCTTCTCATACTGGCCGCGCGGCACGTCGACGGCCCCGAAGCGCTTCAAATGCTCGGTGGTGAACTGCGTGTCGAGCAGCGCGAAGCCGCGCGCCTTCAGCCGCTCGACGAGATGGTGGAGGCAGGTCTTTGAAGCGTCGGTCTCCCTGGCGAACATGCTTTCGCCGAAGAACACGCGTCCGAGCGAGACACCGTATAGGCCGCCGACCAGGCGTTCCTCGCGCCACGCCTCGACCGAATGGCAGTGGCCCAGGCGATAGAGATCGACATAGGCTTCGCGGATCGGCGCATTGATCCAGGTCGAGCGGCGCTCCTCGCGCTTTTCGGCGCAGCCGTCGATCGTCGCCTCGAAATCGAAGTCGTAGCGGATCTCGAACGGATGCTTGCGGATCGTCTTCTTCAGGCTGCGCGGCGTGTGGAACCGGTCCAGCGGAATGATGCCGCGCGTTTCCGGCCGCACCCAGAACACTTCGGGGTCGTTGGCGCTCTCGGCCATCGGGAAGACACCAGAGGCATAGGCCCTGAGCAACAGGTCGGTCGGAATGCGATAGCCTGGCGCGTAGGGGCGGGTCATCGCATCCCCGTGCTATTCACCCTTGGCCAGGTATTTTTCCAGCCAGTGGATGTCGTAGTCGCCATTGGCGATGTCGGGATTGCCGACAAGGTCGCGGAACAGCGGCAGCGTCGTCTTGATGCCGTCGACGACGAATTCGTCGAGCGCGCGGCGCAGCCGCATCATGCATTCGACGCGGTTGCGGCCATGCACGATCAGCTTGCCGATCAGACTATCGTAATAAGGCGGGATTTTGTAGCCGGAATAAACGCCGGAATCGACGCGGATGCCGAGGCCGCCGGGCGTATGGAAATGCGTGATCGTGCCGGGCGAGGGCGTGAAGGTGCGCGGATCCTCGGCGTTGATGCGGCACTCGATGGCATGGCCGTTGAACTTGATGTCTTCCTGCCTGACCGACAGCCCGCCGCCCGAGGCGACGCGGATCTGCTCGTGCACGAGGTCGATGCCGGTGATCGCTTCGGTCACCGGATGCTCGACCTGAAGACGCGTGTTCATCTCGATGAAATAGAACTCGCCATTTTCGTAGAGGAACTCAATCGTGCCGGCGCCCGAATAGCCGAGATCGGCAATCGCCTTGGCGCAGATGCCGCCGATGCGCGAACGCTCCTCGGCATTGAGCGCCGGCGAATTGGCTTCTTCCCAGACTTTCTGGTGGCGCCGCTGCAGCGAGCAGTCGCGCTCGCCGAAATGCACGCCGCGGCCGGCGCCGTCGCCGAACACCTGCACCTCGATATGGCGAGGCTTCTCCAGGTATTTCTCGATATAGACGGCGTCGTCGCCGAAGGCGGCACCCGCTTCCGACTTGGCCGTCTGCAGCGCGACTTCGAGGTCCGCTTCGCTATGCGCCACCTTCATGCCGCGGCCGCCGCCGCCGGCAGAGGCCTTGATGATCACCGGATAGCCGATCTCGGCGGCGACGCGCTTGGCTTCCTTCTCCTCGCTGATCGCGCCGTCGGATCCAGGCACGACCGGGATGCCGAGACGCTTTGCCGTGCGCTTGGCCTCGATCTTGTCGCCCATGATGCGGATATGGTCGCCCGACGGGCCGATGAAGGTGATGTTGTGAGCCGCCAGGATGTCGGCGAACTTGGCATTCTCCGACAGGAAGCCGTAGCCCGGATGCACGGCGTCGGCGCCGGTGATCTCGCAGGCGGCGACGATCTGGTGGATGTTGAGATAGCTTTCGCGCGAGGGCGGCGGGCCGATGCAGACGCTCTCGTCGGCAAGCCGAACATGCATGGCGTCGGAATCCGCGGTCGAGTGGACCACCACCGTCTGGATGCCGAGCTCCTTGCAGGCGCGCAGCACCCGGAGCGCGATTTCGCCGCGATTGGCGATGAGGATCTTCTGGAACATCTCTTGGTTGTTCCCGGCTCTACTCAAGGACCACCAGCGGCATGCCGTATTCGACCGGCTGGGCATCCTCGATGAGGATCGCCGTCACCGTGCCGGCCCGCGGCGAGGGGATCTGGTTCATCGTCTTCATCGCTTCGATGATGAGCAGCGTCTGGCCTTCCTTGACCTTCTGGCCGACCTCGATGAACGCCTTGGCGTCGGGCGAGGGTGCCAGGTAGGCGGTGCCGACCATCGGCGAGGGCACTGCGTTCTTGGACACATCGGCGGCCGCGGCTGCCGTTGCGGGCTGAGCCGCTACCGTGGCAACAGGAGAAGCCGCGGCAAGCGGCGCGGCGACGGCGTGGACGGCCTGCGTTTGGCGCGAGACGCGCACCTTGAGGTCGCCGAGTTCGACCTCGATCTCGGTCAGATTGGTGTCGTTCAGAATGCCCGCCAGATCGCGGATCAGCTGCTGGTCAACACCGGTCTTTTTTATCGACATTTTCGAGCCTTCTGTTTGGGGGCCGGTCACAGGCGAGCCGCCAGTGCCTGCAGCGCGAGGGTGTAGCCGAGCGGCCCGAACCCACAGATCATGCCGACAGCGACCGGCGCGACCATGGAGACGTGGCGGAAGGGCTCCCGCGCGTGGATGTTGGAAAGATGGACTTCCGCGACGGGCAGCGGTGCTGCGGCGCGGATGGCGTCGTGAATGGCGATCGATGTGTGGCCGTAGGCGCCGGGATTGATGACGATGCCTGCCGCCTTCTCGCTGGCTTCCTGGATCCAGTCGACCAGATCGCCCTCATGGTTGGATTGGCGAAAATCGATTTCGAGCCCGAGCGCGGCGCCGGCCGCCTTGCAGTCCTCGGCGATGGCCGCAAGCGTCTTGCCGCCATAGATCCCCGGTTCGCGCTTGCCGAGCGCATTGAGATTGGGACCGTTGAGGACGAAAATCGTTTTCAATATGCCGACCTTGTTCTACGCCGACCCCAAGCCGGCGCACTGCGCCTCTATAATGGGCATAGCCGCCCGCGAAAAGAGCGCAAGTGCGTTCTTTCGCTGTCCACAGCGGCCGGCTTTTGCACTGCGGGCGTCTAGAGCGCGCTCTTTGCCTCTTCGATCTTTTCCGCCAGAACCTGCTGGCCGAGCGCTCCGAAGATCACCTCGTTGCCAACCACATAGGACGGCGTGCCGGTGATCGACAATTTCGTCGCAAGGTCATAGGTGCGCGAAAGCGTTTCGGCGATGCGCGGATCCTTCATCTTCTCGCGCAGCGCTGCCTCGTCGGCGCCGAGCGAAAGCGCAACCTTCATGGCGGTCGCTTCGGTGGCGCGACCCTGGCCGCCGAGCAGCGCGGTGTGGAATTGGCCGTATTTTTCCGGATGCATCAGGTGGAACGCCATGGAGACGACGCTGGCCTTCTGCGAATCCGGGCTGAGGATCGGGAATTCCTTGAGCACGAAGCGCAGGTCCGGGTCGGACTTGGTCAGCACCTGCATGTCCTCGATGGCGCGTTTGCAGAAGCCGCAATTGTAATCGTAGAACTCGACGATCGTGACCTTGCCCTTCGGATTGCCGACGACGCCGTCGAAGGTGGAGTTGAAGATCTCGTCCTTGGAGTCCTTGATCACGCCAAGTGCTGCGAGCCGCTGCTCTTCCTTCTGCTTGGCCTCGAGCGCGTCCTGCACCTCGAGCAGAACCTCCGGGTTCTTCAGGAGATAATCGCGGATGATACCTTCGACCTCTTTGCGATCGACCTTGGTGTCGGCGGAGGCTTTGGTATCGGTGGAGGACGTGACCTGCGCGATTTGCACGGTGTCGGCCCTCGCGGCCTGCGGGTTTCCCGCCACGAAGCCGAAGGCCAGCATCCCGAGCGCCACAGCCAGACCGCCAGCGCTGCCAAGCAGGATTGCCTTGTTCATGATTGTCGATCCTTTTGCCTTTTCCGGTCCGCCTTGGTCGCCGCCAACGTCCGGGAGGTTCATTTGAGTTTGTTCGATGGCGTGTAGTTTATAATATCCTGCGCGCGGACCCAGCGGGGTTCGCCGCGCTTCAATTTCTGTTGAGCGCGCATGGCGAAGATCTTAGCGTTTTTGTAGTCGCCCGCATAATAGTGGCCCTCGGCGGTGGCGAGATCGGCAGCCGGAATCTCGCCGAGTTCGCCATATGCCTGCGCCAGAAAGCGATAAGCGTCGGCATTTTCCTTGTCCCGCCCGACGCCATTGTTGAGCTGGACCACTGCCTTCTGGGTCGAATCGGGCGTTCCCACCGCCATCAGCGCCTGGCCGAGCGAGACCAGCAGCAGGCCGGAGCGCGCTGGATCGAGGCTGACCGCCTTGGCATAGGCGTCCGCCGCATCCTTCGACTTGTTGGCCTTCATCAGGATATCGCCGCGCAATTCATGGAAATAGGGGTTCTTCGGTTGTTCCTTGATCAGCGCCGCCGTCTTGGTGAGCGCCGCGCCCGGACTGCCGAAGAGATAGGTCTGCTGCGCATCGCCATAGCGCGAGGCAAGGCTGGCCGGGTTCTTGCGCATCAGCCGCGCGACGGCTGCCTGGCCCTGCATATAGGCGGCGATCTTGATGCGCATCATGTCGTGCCGCTGCTGCAGCGACGGCGGGTCGGCAACGTTGACGAACGGGCTCTGCTTGACGAGCACTTCCAGGTTGGCGATGCGCTCCTGCGGCATCGGATGGCTGATCCGGTAGGGGTCGACATGGGTGCCGGCGAGCGAGAGCGCGCTCTGGAAGCGGCCGAAGGTCTTCAGCATGCCCATGCCGGATTGGCCGGTGGCGTTGAGATAGGTGATCGCCGAACGGTCGGCGGTGATTTCTTCGGTACGCCGATAGGCGAGGATCGAGCGTTGCGCCATCTCGCCGCCGCCGGCGGCGACGCCCATGCCGGCGCCGGCAAGGCCGCGGCTGTTGGTGGTGGCGCCGGCCACCATGGCGCCGGCGCCGAGCAGCGTGGCGATGATGGCCATGGTCTTGGCGCGGTCGAGCTGGTCGCGCAATTTCTGCTGGTGGCCGCCGGCGATATGGCCGGCCTCGTGCGCGATGACGCCAATGATCTCGTTCGGCGTTTCGGCGGTCACCAGCGCGCCGGTGTTGATGAACAGTCGCCGCCCGGTGACGAAGGCGTTGAAACTCTGGTCGTTCACCAGAACGATGTCGATGCCGTCATTGGCAAGCCCCGCAGCCTCGAAGATCGGCCGGGCATAGTCGCGCACCAAGGCCTCGATCTCGGCGTCGCGCACCACCGGCACGCCTTGCGCGAAGGCGCTGACCGAGCTCGACACGGCGACCGCGGCGGCAAGCAGAAGCGTCGCGAAGTCGCGCGCGGTTCGGCTGAGGGAGGTCGATTCGCCAAGCGATGGTCGGGGTCGGCTCAACATAAGGTCCACTGGTAGACGAGCGGGCGAAAGATGAAAAGTCGGCGCCGGTAACTTCCTGCGCGCTTGTGATCCCCACATCAATCGGGCATTTGTGCGGCGCTGCCCTCGAACCGGGGCAGTTCAACGGCGATCCAGGACGACTTCCGCCCCGGAATTTCGCCGGATAATGGCAGTTGGAAGAGGTCAAATGGTCGTTTCGCTTTCACGCCGAGGGGAAGTCGAGCCCTTCCACGCCATGGACATCCTGGCCGAAGCCAACCGGCTGAAGGCCACCGGAGTGCCCGTGGTGTCGATGGCCGTCGGCCAGCCATCAGATCCCGCGCCGGTCGGCGTCCGCGAGGCGGCGGCCGCGGCCCTGCGGCATGGCCGCATCGGCTACACCGACGCCTTGGGTCTCGCCGATCTGCGCAAGGCGATCGCGGCGCATTATGGCGAGCACTATGGGATCGACGTCGCGCCGTCGCGCATTGCCGTCACGACCGGCTCGTCCGCCGCCTTCAACCTCGCTTTCCTGGCCATGTTCGATCCGGGCGACCGCGTCGCCATCGCCGCGCCCGGCTATCCGGCCTACCGCAACATCATGGCCGCGCTCGGCATCGAGATCGTCGAAATCGAACTCGGCGCGGATGCCTATCTGCATGCCGAGCACCTCAAGACCGCGCATCGCGACAAGCCGCTGAAGGGCGTGCTGTTCGCCAGCCCCGCCAATCCGACCGGCGCGGTCATTCCGGCGGATGAACTTGCGGCGCTGGTGAAGACGGCCGAGGAACTCGGCATCGCCGTGATCTCGGACGAAATCTATCACCGGCTGGCCTACGCGGCGCCCGATGTCACCGCGCTGGCGCACGGCGCCGGCGTCACCGTGATCAATTCCTTCTCGAAATATTATTGCATGACCGGCTGGCGCATCGGCTGGATGGTGCTGCCGGAAGAGCTGGTGCGGCCGATCGAGCGTGTCGCCCAGAGCCTCTACATCTCGCCGCCTGAACTGTCGCAGGTCGCGGCGATCGAAGCCTTCAAGGCGACCGAAGAGCTGGAAATGGTGAAGGCGCGCTATGCCTGGAACCGCGACCTTCTGATGAAGCGCCTGCCGGAACTCGGCTTCGCGCTCGCCGCGCCGATGGACGGCGCCTTCTATGCGTTCTGCGATGTCACCTGCCACACCAACGACAGCATGGCTTTTGCGTGCAAGATGCTGGCCGAGGCGCATGTCGCGGCAACGCCCGGCCGTGATTTCGACCCGCAGCAGGGCCACCGCACCATGCGCTTTTCCTATGCCGGCAGCCATGACGAGATGGTCGAGGCGCTGGCGCGCATCGAACGCTGGCTGAAATAGAAGCCATGCCGGAACTCGAGCAGGCACTGGCCGAAGTGGCCGCCGAAATGGCGCAGCGTACCGATCGCGGCGAGGTGGCGACCTACATCCCGCAGCTCGGCAAGGTCGACCCGAAGAAATTCGGCATCGCCGCCGTGACCAATGACGGCCGCGTCATGCTTGCCGGCGATGCCGATCAACCCTTTTCGATCCAGAGCGTCTCGAAAGTCTTCACGCTCACGCTGGCGCTTGGCAAGGTCGGCGATGCGCTGTGGCATCGCGTCGGCCGCGAGCCGTCCGGTAATCCGTTCAACTCGATCGTCCAGCTCGAACACGAGAACGGCATCCCGCGCAATCCGTTCATCAATGCCGGCGCCATCGTCGTCTCCGACGTCCTGCTCGCCGGCCATCAGCCGCGCGAGGCGATAGGCGAAATCCTGCGCTTCATCCAGTTCCTCGCCGATGACGAGACGATCATCATCGACCGAGAGGTCGCGGCATCCGAGCGCGCCACCGGCTACCGCAACTTCGCCCTGGCCAACTACATGAAATCCTTCGGCAATCTCCATCACGAACCGGAGCTGGCGCTGGGTGTCTATTTCCATCATTGCGCGATTGCGGTGAGCTGCCGCCAGCTTGCCATGGCCGGCCGCTTCCTCGCCAATGGCGGCAGGAACCCGGCAACCGGGTATTCGGTCGTCTCGGCCGAACGGGCACGCCGCATCGGCGCGCTGATGCTGACCTGCGGCCACTATGACGGTTCCGGCGACTTTGCCTTCCGCGTCGGTATCCCCGGCAAAAGCGGGGTCGGCGGCGGCATTCTCGGCATCGTGCCAGGGGTTGCTTCGCTGGCAGTGTGGTCGCCCGGACTCAACGAGAACGGCAACTCCAAGCTCGGCTCAATCGCCATGGAGAAGCTCGCCCGGATGATGAACTGGTCGATCTTCGCGCCGTAGAGCAGCAAAGTGCTGGCGGTTTTCCACCGGACCCAAGCTGAAAAAACTAAAAAGGGCTGCCGGCGAAATGAAAAATCCCGCGCCGGGTGCGGCGCGGGATTCTTTCGAAAGATCAGCCTAACAACCTGGAAGGCTTAGAAAAAGCCTTTGCGCTGCCACCAGCCGCCGCGCTTCGGCTTGTCCTCGGCCTTGGCTTCGTCGCTTACATTCGACGACACGACGGGAACAACCGGCGCGTCGACTGACTGTGGCTTGCGCCGCGTCGGGTGGGCGCCGGCGGCGGGCTCCGCCTCGGATGCCGCAGCTGCCACGGGCTCCGGCTCGGCAGCCACGGGCGGCGCGACCTGGGCCTCGGCCACAGGTTCGGACACCGTCTCGGCCGCGGCTTCCTCGGTCACCTTCTTAGCCCTCGAACGGCGGGGCTTCTTCGGCTTTTCGATCGCCTCGGCATCGTCATTAGCCGCCGCCGGAGCGGCAGGTTCTTCCGCGGGAGCGGCTATTGCCGGCTCGCTTACGGCGTCCTGGCCTTCAACCGACTCACGCTCGATATCGCCGACAGTTTCGCCGGCAACGGCGTCTGAAGCTTCGTCCTCACGGCGGTTGCGCTTGCCGCCGCGCTTCCCGCGCCGGCGCTTCTTTCCGGAACCGTCGTCGGCAGCGGCCGCCACGGCCTCGTCGCCGGCGGTCACCTCCTCGGTGGTCTCTTCCGTTGCATCATCATCGGCTTCGCCGGCTTCCATCGGCGCCGCCGCGGCGTCCCCGTTGTGCTCGCGGTCGCGATCCCTGCCGCCGCGCCGCCGCCGACGCTTGCGACGCTTGCGATCACGGCCTTCGCCATCCTCGGATCGCTGCTGATGCTGGCCCTGCTGCGCGTGGCGCGGCTGTTCGGCCGGGACCGAGACTTCCTCTTCATCTTCCTCGACGACGATCTCGTCCTCGGGCTCTTCCGGCTCGACATAGGCCGGCAGGCTGCGCACCTCGACAAAGCCTTCCGGCTTCTCGGCAACGGCGCCGCGGAAGATCGCGTAGTGTTGGGTGCCGAGCGTCTCGTCGGCCTCGATCGTGATCGTCAGGCCGAAGCGGGCTTCGAGCTCCAGCAGGTTGGCGCGCTTGTGGTTGAGCACATAGAGCGCGGTCGCCGCCGGTGTGCGCACGATGATGTGGCTGCGCGAATCCTTGAGCAGGAATTCCTCGATCGCCCGCACGACCATCAGCGCCACGGAGGAATCGGAGCGTACATGGCCCGTGCCGCCGCAATGCGGGCAAGGCTTCATGGTCGATTCCAGCACGCTGGCGCGGATGCGCTGGCGCGACATTTCCATCAGGCCGAAGTGTGAGATGCGGCCGACCTGTATACGGGCGCGATCGTTCTTGAGGTGATCCTTCAGCCGCTTCTCGACGGAGCGGTTGTTGCGGTTCTCCTCCATGTCGATGAAGTCGATGACGATCAGGCCGGCAAGGTCACGCAATCGCAACTGCCGCGCGACTTCCTCTGCCGCTTCCAGGTTGGTGTGGAGCGCGGTCTCCTCGATCGAATGCTCCTTGGTGGAGCGGCCGGAGTTGACGTCGATCGAAACCAGCGCCTCGGTCTGGTTGATGATGATGTAGCCACCGCTCTTCAGCGTCACCTGCGGCTGCAGCATGCGATCGAGCTGCGCCTCGATGCCGTTGCGCACGAAGATCGGCGTGGTGTCGCGGAATGGCTGAACCACCTTGGCGTGGCTCGGCATCAGCATGCGCATGAAATCCTTGGCCTCGCGGTAGCCATCTTCGCCGGAGACAAGGATCTCGTCGATGTCCTTGTTGTAGAGGTCGCGCACCGAACGCTTGATCAGGCTGCCTTCCTCATAGACCAGGGCAGGGGCCGAGGACTGCAGCGTCAGGTTGCGGACGTTCTCCCAAAGCCGCATCAGATATTCGTAGTCGCGCTTGATCTCCGCCTTGGTGCGGCTTTCGCCGGCGGTGCGCAGGATGACGCCCATGCCCTGCGGCACGTCGAGGTCGGTCACGACCTCCTTCAGCCGCTTGCGGTCCTGGGCGTTGGTGATCTTGCGCGAGATGCCGCCGCCGCGCGCCGTGTTCGGCATCAGCACCGAATAGCGGCCGGCAAGCGACAGATAGGTGGTGAGCGCCGCGCCCTTGTTGCCGCGCTCTTCCTTGACCACCTGCACCAAAAGGATCTGGCGGCGCTTGATGACTTCCTGGATCTTGTACTGGCGACGCACCGGCTTGCGGCGGTTGCGGATTTCCTCGAGCGCGTCCTCGGCGCCGACCGATTCGACCTCGTGCTCGTCCGAGTGCGAGGCCGAGACGTCCTCCAGCATGCCGCGATCATTGTCGCTGGCGGCGGCTTCGCCGCTCTGCTCGGGCTGATCCGCCTGCGGGACCGCCTCGGAAATCACATCTGCTTCGATGCTGGCGGCAATCGAGGTCGGGCCACCTTCGGATGGCATGCCATCCTTATCGTCCGTGGCGTCATCTCCGCCAGCTTCGCCGGCGGGTTCTTCAGCCGCTTCCGATACGGCCTCGACGGCCTCGGAGACTGCTCCGGCATTTTCTGCCGGGGTATCGGCGGTCTCGCCGCCGGCTTCCTCGCCCCCGACAACCTCAGCGGCGGTTTCGTCAGCTATAGCCTCGACCGTGCTTTCCTCGTTCTCCGAGGAAGCGTGCTTGTGCTCGCCGCGGTCGCGGTTCTTGCCGCCGCGCCGGCGGTTGCGCCGGCCGCCGCGATCGCGCGCCTGCTGCTCTTCGCCGTTCTCGGCCTCCTCGTCGTCTTCGTCTTCGGCCTCCTGCGCTTCGGCGCGCAGCAGGGCCTGACGGTCGGCGACCGGGATCTGGTAATAATCTGGATGAATTTCACTGAAGGCGAGAAAACCGTGACGGTTGCCGCCATATTCGACAAAAGCTGCCTGGAGGGAAGGTTCGACGCGGGTTACGCGGGCGAGGTAGATGTTTCCTTTGAGCTGCTTTTTGTCCTGGGATTCAAAGTCGAATTCTTCGATGCGGTTACCGCGAACGACAACAACGCGTGTTTCCTCCGGGTGGGAGGCGTCTATCAGCATCTTGTTGGGCATTATTTTGTTTCCTGCCGGCAGCCGACAGCCGCAGCTGGCGTGGCAATGCCCGCCGCTGTGCGCCTGTATCTGTGTGCATGCCGGATAATTGAACGTCCGCCGGCCGCCGCTTGAGCGCAATGGCGGTGCCGCCCGCAGCCATTATGGCGCGGTTCGATGCGGACCTTTCCATGATTGCGCTTGAAGCCATCGGCACCCAGCAGAACCTTTTGAACCAAAGCCCGGGCTGAGCCGGACCAGCTTGTTTGCTCATAAAGAGCCGGCACGGGACCAACCCGGCCGTTTTCCTCACGCAAGCGATTCCCCGCCACGAGGGCACACCTGCGAAAATCGTCGCGACCACCCGAGCCTGGAAGGGTAAAGGAGCCGCCTTTGCATCCAACCTTTGGCAGGAAACTGCTGAGGCGAGCGGTTCCAGGATTGCAGTGATCCAACGTCGCTTTTATGATTTGGCGGGATGGAAGGCAACCCCGATTTCGGATGCCGGCAAAAAGCGCTTCCCCCCGGGAAGGTGCCTTCTTCCCGCTCCATGAAAGGCTTGGTTAACCTTCTCTGAATACCAATCGTTAATCGAGTTGGCGGCCTGACAGGCACTCTGCGAGAAAACCGGGCGCAATGCGTCAAATCGGGAGCGACGAATAAGAGATGGGACCGGCGGGCGCCGCAGACAAGAGGGGTGGGGCCGCTGGGCATTTCCTGCGCGTGGCCTGGACTGCCTTGCTGCTGGCACTGTTGTTCTGCCTTACAGCCGCCGCGCGTGCCGACACCCTGCTTGGCGCGACCGGCTACAAGATGGCCGGCGACGCCACAAAGATGCGCATCGTCGTGAATTTCGACCGCGAGCCGGACGTCAAATGGTTCCTGCTGCGCGGCCCCAATCGCCTCGTCGTCGATCTGCCGCGCACGCGATTCGGGCTCGACGCCAAGGATGTGAAGCCGCGCGGCCTTGTACGGGCCGTTCGCTACGGCGATCAGGGACATGGCTCGCGCCTGATCCTCACCGGCAAGGGCCCTTTCGCCGTCGACAAGATCGACGTGCTCAAGAACGACGACGGCAGCGGCTATCGCATCGCCATCGATATGTCGGCTGCCTCCGAGCGGGAGTTCGACGAAGCTCTCGCCAACCAGTCGCTGACGACCGGTTCGACGGTTTCGACCGAAAAGGGCGAGCGGGTGGGTACCGGACCGGTCTCGGCGCCCGGCCATCGCTTCACGGTGGTTATCGATCCCGGCCATGGCGGCGTCGATGGTGGCGCCGAAAGCTCCGCCGGCACGGTCGAGAAGGACGTCACGCTCGCTTTTGCCAAGGAACTGCGCGACAAGCTGGCCGCGGTCGGCAAATACGATGTCTACATGACACGCGACAACGACGTGTACCTGGCGCTGGACGAGCGCGTGCGCATCGCGCGCCAGCACGAGGCTGACCTCCTGATTTCCATCCATGCCGATACGATCGCCGTCAAAGGCCTTCGCGGCGCCACGGTCTACACGCTCTCGGACAAGGCTTCCGATCCGGAGGCCCAGGCGCTCGCGGATCGCGAGAACCTGTCCGACCAGTTCGCCGGAATGAAGATCGAGGACGACAATAAGGAAGTCACCGACATCCTGATCGACCTGATCCGCCGTGAAACGCATGGTTTCTCGATGAGCTTCGCCCATACGCTGGTCGGTCAGCTGTCGACCAGCGTCGGCCTGATCAACAATCCGCAGCGCTCGGCCGGCTTCAGGGTGCTCAGGGCCCCGGACGTGCCGTCCGTCCTGGTCGAACTCGGCTACCTCTCCAACGTCAAGGACGAGGCGCAGCTGCTGAACGCTGACTGGCGCGGCAAGGCGGCGCAAAGCATAACCAACGCGGTTGCCCTGTTTGCCGCCGCCAAGACCGGAACCGCGACGGGTGGCTGACCCCGCCGCCCACGACCGCCGGACGTCTACAACCACAAGCAGCGTTGCATGACGACAACACCCGGCGTTATTATTCGCCAACCGAGTCCTCAAATTTCGCGCTGCCGTATTTTGTCCACATGGTCGCGACATGGGTTTTTCGATTGCGGATTGGGACCGCCCCTGGAAGCTTGCGCGACTGTCGGCTTCGTCTAGGAAATTCCCGAACCTCGGACTGGAGCGGGCATGATTCGTCTCATCGGCTATTTCTTTGGCATCGGCACGACGCTGGCGCTGCTGGTGGCGGCCGGTCTTGCCATCTACATCAGCCATCTGACGAAGGACCTGCCCGACTACGAGGTTCTGGCCAAATACGAACCGCCGGTGACGACGCGCATCCATGCCTCCGACGGCGCGTTGATGGCTGAATATGCGCGCGAGCGGCGTCTCTATCTGCCGATCCAGGCCATCCCGGACCGCGTCAAGGCCGCCTTCATGTCGGCCGAGGACAAGAACTTCTACAACCATCCGGGCATCGACATCACCGGTCTTGGCCGCGCCATCATCGTCAATCTGCAGAATTTCGGTTCCGGCCGGCGGCAGGTCGGCGCCTCGACGATCACCCAGCAGGTGGCCAAGAACTTCCTGCTCTCTTCCGATCAGACCTATGAGCGCAAGATCAAGGAGATGATCCTGGCCTTCCGCATCGAGCAGGCCTATTCGAAGGACCGCATCCTCGAGCTCTATCTCAACGAAATCTTCTTCGGCTTCGGCGCCTATGGCGTCGCGGGCGCCGCGCTCACCTATTTCGACAAATCGGTCAACGAGCTGACGGTCGCCGAGGCGGCTTATCTCGCCTCGTTGCCGAAGGGCCCGAACAACTATCACCCCTTCAAGCACGCCGACCGTGCCCTGGAGCGCCGCAACTGGGTCATCGACCAGATGGTCGAGAACGGCTACGTCACCCGCGAGGAGGGCGACAAGGCCAAGGCCGAACCGCTCGGCGTAACGCCGCGCCGCAACGGCTCCTATCTGTTTGCCGGCGAGTACTTCACCGAGGAAGTCCGCCGCCAGATCATCGCGCGCTACGGCGAGAATGCGCTTTACGAGGGCGGCCTGTCGGTGCGCACCACGCTCGATCCCAAAATCCAGCTTATCGCCCGTAAGGCGATGCAGAACGGCCTGCTCAAATACGACATGCTGCGCGGCTATCGCGGTCCGGTGACGCATATCGACGTTTCCGGCGACTGGGGCGTGCCGCTCGGCAATGTGAAGGGCCTCGAGGATGTGCCGGAATGGACGCTGGCCGTCGTGCTCGACAGCTCGGCAACCGGCCTGACCATCGGCATCCAGCCGACGCGGCAGATTTCCGGCGATCTGGTCAAGGAACGCGTCCAGGGCACCGTCAGCAAGGAGGACATGGGCTTCGCCATGCGCCACTTCGTCAACGGCAAGTCCGTCAGGGCGAAGTCTCCGGCGGAAGTGCTGGAGCCCGGCGATGTGGTCTTCGTGCAGAAGAATGACGGCTCCGACAACACCTACATGCTGCGCCAGGTGCCGGAGGTCGAGGGCGGCCTCGTCGCCATGGATCCGCACACCGGCCGCGTGCTCGCCATGGTCGGCGGCTTCTCCTACGCGCAGTCGGAATTCAACCGCGCCACCCAGGCGATGCGCCAGCCCGGTTCCTCGTTCAAGCCGATCGTCTATTCGGCGGCGCTCGACAATGGCTATACGCCGGCCTCGGTGATCATGGACGGCCCGATCACCATCCAGAGCGGCAACACCACCTGGACGCCGAAGAACTATGACGGCACGGTCGCCGGCCCGGCCACCTTGCGCTCTGGCATCGAGAAGTCGCGCAATCTGATGACCGTGCGGCTGGCCAACGACATGGGCATGAAGCTGGTCGTGGAATATGCCGAGCGCTTCGGCGTTTACGATCATCTGGCGCCCTATCTGCCGATGGCGCTGGGCTCCGGCGAGACGACCGTCATGCGCATGGTCTCGGCCTATTCGATCATGGCCAATGGCGGCAAATCGATCAAACCGTCGCTGATCGACCGCATCCAGGACCGCTACGGCAAGACGGTGTTCAAGCAGGACGAGCGCGGCTGCGAAGGCTGCAACGCCACCGAGTGGAAGAACCAGCCGGAGCCGGAGCTGGTCGACAATTCCGAGCAGGTGCTCGACCCGATGACCGCCTACCAGATCACCTCGATGATGGAGGGCGTCGTGCAGCGCGGCACCGGCGCCACCGTCGGTGAGCTCGGCCGCCACATCGCCGGCAAGACCGGCACGACCAATGACGAGAAGGACGCCTGGTTCATCGGCTTCACCCCGAACCTCGTCGTCGGCCTCTATATGGGCTACGACACGCCGCGCGGCCTTGGCCATGGCGCCACTGGCGGCGGTTTGGCAGCCCCGATCTTCAAGGACTTCATGCGCGTTGCGCTCGACGGCAAGCCGAACACCGACTTCCAGGTTCCCGATGGCATGAAGCTGATCGCAATCAACCGCAAGACCGGCATGCGTGCTGCCGAAGGCGATCCGAACACCATCATCGAGGCTTTCAAGCCCGGCACCGGTCCGGCTGACAGCTACTGGGTGATCGGCATGGGCGCCGATGGCTCCAACGGTTCCGGCGCGGGGCTGTCGCCGCAGGCCAACCAGGCCATCCAGGACGGCGGCGGCGGCCTCTACTGACGTTGCCGGATTTCGCAATGGGCCGGCAGGTTGATGCCGGCCCATTTCGCTTTACAGGCAGCGATGCCGTGCCTATGTATCGCGCCTATTCCGAAAAGACCGAAAAGAACAGGACCGAACGAAGAGCCATGCGCGCGGAAACGCTCAACATTGTCGACGAGATCAGGCAGGCGATAACCCTGCTGAGGAGGCATCTTTGACTGGGACCAGGCTGTAAAGCGGCTTGAATACCTGAATTCGCGCGCCGAGGATTCCAGCCTCTGGAATGATCCGATCGAAGCGCAGAAGCTGATGCGGGAGCGCCAGGAGCTCGAGGACGGCATCGCCGCCGTCAAGGGGATGACGCAGGCGCTGGAAGACAATATCGGCCTGATCGAACTCGGCGAGGAAGAGGGCGACGACGGCATTATCGCGGAGGCGGAGGCGGCGCTGCGTTCGATGCAGGGCGAGGCGAAGGCCCGCCAGGTCGAGACGCTGCTCTCGGGCGAGGCCGACGCCAACGACAGCTATCTCGAAATCCATGCCGGAGCCGGCGGCACCGAGAGCCAGGACTGGGCCTCGATGCTCCTGCGCATGTACACGCGCTGGGCCGAGCGCCGCCGCTTCAAGGTCGAGATTCTGGAAATCCATGACGGCGAAGAAGCGGGCATCAAGTCCGCCACCGTGCTGATCAAGGGCCACAACGCCTATGGCTGGCTGAAGACAGAGTCCGGCGTCCATCGCCTGGTGCGCATTTCGCCTTACGACAGCAACGCGCGGCGCCACACCTCCTTCGCCAGCGTCTGGGTCTATCCGGTCATCGATGACTCGATCGAGATCAATGTTTCCGAATCCGATGTACGCATCGACACCTATCGCTCCTCGGGTTCGGGCGGCCAGCACGTCAACACCACCGACTCGGCGGTGCGCATCACCCATTTGGCGACCGGCATCGCGGTCGCCTGCCAGGCCGAGCGCTCGCAGCACAAGAACCGCGCCAAGGCATGGGAAATGCTGCGCTCGCGGCTTTACGAGGAAGAGCTGAAGAAGCGCGAGGCGGTCGCCAATGCCACCGAGGCGTCGAAGAGCGACATCGGCTGGGGCCACCAGATCCGCTCCTACGTGCTGCAGCCCTATCAGCTCGTGAAGGATCTGCGCACCGGCGTCGAAAGCACTTCGCCGTCGAGCGTGCTCGACGGCGATCTCGACGAGTTCATGGAAGCCTCGCTCTCGCATCGGATCGAGGGCGGCGCCGGCGAAGCAGTGGCGGACCTCGACTAGGGGGCCCCGCGTCGCACGAGGGAGGAGCCGGTGACGCGCAAACTTACCGGAAAATGCTTCTGCGGCGCAGTCCACTATGAGGTTGCGGACGAATTCGTTTATGCCGCCAACTGCCATTGCTCGAACTGCCGGCGCACCACGGGGTCGGCGTTCAAACCCTTCGCCGGCATCGAGCGCGAAAAGTTTCGCCTGACCGCCGGCGATGACCCGCTGCTGATCTACGGTGACGAAACTGGCCACGACGCGCATTGCGGGCGATGCGGCTCGCTCATCTATTCGTTGGTCCGCGACGGCGCCTATGTGCATATCGCCATGGGGACGCTGGTCGACGATCCGACCATACGGCCGACCGCCCACATCTTTGTCGGGTCCAAGGCGAAGTGGTTCACAATCGCCGACGACCTGCCGCAATATGATGGGCATGTTCCCGGCTGAACGCTTGGAACCAGCTTGAGCCGAATCCCGTTGTCCGGCACCAGTTCCGTGCGGCTAACCGGTCGTTAACCAAGCCGGCACACGATTCTGGATAGCAGGGGTTGGCGTGAAGCGCGGCTTTGCCGATGCAAGCGGATGCTTGCGCCAACCGAGGAATCAGCCCAGCCTTTGCGCTGGGAATAAAAGCATTTATGGCCGGGTGCGGCATATCTGCGACCGACGATCCGGCCACTGGGAAGATACGTTCCGGGAACGGGCAAGCGAAAACGCTTGATGCTCGAAAGGAACGTTTCGATGTCTGCTGCCATATCAAGATCGGCCCAAGCCGTTCGACCGGCTGGCCGACTTTTGTTCTCCCTGTTCGCTGTTGGAGCCATCTCGGTGCTGGCGCCGCCGGCCATCGCGCACGACGCCCAGCCTACGGCGGTTATGCCGCAAGGCTGGAAATACCCCTTTGCCTGTTGTGCCAACTTCGATTGCAAGGAGGTGCCGCAGTCATCGATCAGCGAGCGGCCCGAAGGCTATGTCATAAAAGGCACGGGCGAGGTGGTGGCCTATAGCGACAAGCGGGTCAAGAATTCGCCCGACGGCGAATATCACTGGTGCGCGCATCAGGCCGGGCTCGACGCCGGCAAGACGATCTGCCTGTTCGTGCCACCACCCTCTTACTAGGGCTTTGGACCTGCCGCGGGAGGCAAGACCCGGGCCTCGATCCACGGCAGCAGAAGGCTGCATACCCTGCTGACAGACGGTTGTCAGGACGGCTTCTTTATGTTGCCTTGCCACGGAGCAATTCCAGGTTTTCCGTTCGGAATTGCGTGAAAGAAACCGCGTGGCGGACAATGGGAGAGGTGAGTTCATGACCATCAAGGGAAGCTGCCATTGCAAGGCGACAACCTTCGAGGTTGCCGAGGCGCCGCGGACGGTGACGCAATGCACATGCTCGTTCTGCTCGAAGCGCGGGTCGCTATGGGCGTATTATGTGCCGTCGCAATTCAAGCTCACGAGCCCGCCGCAGAACGTCTCCTTCTACCGCTGGGGCTCGAAGACCGTAAAGCATGGTTTCTGCGCCACCTGCGGCTGCGGCACCTTCACCGAAACGCCTGATTGGTCGACCGGAAAGCCGGACTTCGACAACCCGAAGATCAGCGTCAATTCGCGCCTGTTCGACGATTTCGACCTGGATAAGGTCGAGGTGGTGGTCATCGACGGCAAGAATTTGTGGTAGACGCGAAGCGGGAACGACCGCCGGACTTTGCCGGCCGCATTCCCGTTCCGTTTTTCGCCGCATTTCATGCTACAAGGCTGCGGAAGGGCTGATTTGGCGCGGCCGCAAAGGCTGCGAATTGGAGAGGGACCAATCTCATGAAGAAGACTGTGCTCGTCGCCGTGGCGACGGCTCTATTGGTGAGCGCCTGCACCACCACCGATCCGTATACCGGCGACCAGAAGATCTCCAATACGGCAGCCGGTGCCGGCCTCGGCGCGCTGGCAGGTGCCAGCCTCGGTCTGCTGGCCGGCGGCAATGACCGCCGCAACGCGTTGATCGGTGCCGGCATCGGCGCGCTCGCCGGCGGCGCGATCGGCGCGACGATGGACCAGAACGAGGCGGAGCTTCGCCGTCAGCTGCAGGGCACCGGCGTCAGCGTCACCCGCAGCGGCGACCAGATCATCCTCAACATGCCGTCCGACATCACCTTCAATGTCGACCAGGACGCGGTGAAGCCGGGCTTCTATCCGGTGCTGAATTCGGTCGCGCTGGTGCTGAAGAAATTCCGCCAGACGACGGTGGACGTTTTCGGCCACACCGATTCGACCGGCGGCGACCAGCACAATTTCGATCTTTCGCAGCGTCGCGCGCTTGCCGTCGCAAATTACCTGTCCGGCCAGGGCGTCGATCAGCGCCGCTTCGCCGTCACCGGCTTCGGCAAGACCCGCCCGATCGCATCCAATGCGACCGCCGCCGGCCGCGAGCAGAACCGCCGCGTCGAAATCCAGCTGTCGCCGCTCACCTGAGAGAAAACGGAGCGTAGAGGCGCAAAACACCATCAAGGCAAACGGCCCCGTACGGGGCCGTTTTTGTTTGAAATGGTCCAAAGATGGGATCGGAGGTCTTATGGCATTAGCTTTTTCTAATTGATACTTTTCCGGAACCCGTGAAAGGACTACCATCCTGCTGTTCCAGAGGGATGGGGTGGTCAATTGGCCGCGCAATCAACACCTGCCGCCCCGGTCTTGCACGGCCAGATCAAGGAATCTGGGAGGAATGCATGACAAGAACAGCTCGCTTGGGGCGCTGCGGCGTCCTCGCTTTGGCGTATCTTATCGGCACATCGTTCGGGGTCGCGACGGCCCGCGCCGAGGACGCCAACAAGGCCGACATCGAAGCCTTGAAGAAATCGCTGGCCAAGTATGAAGATTACACGACCGCTGTCCGCGACCTCTATTTGTCGACCGTCGGCTGCGTCCACTATAGCGGCGAGAAGATAGATGGCGCGATGTACTATCCGAAGGGCGCGATGGGCATCCATTTCGTCAACGTCCCGAGCGTCGGCAAGCCGCTCGACCCGATGAAGCCCAACGTCCTGATCTACGAGCCGACGAAGAAGGGCTTGAAGCTGGTCGGCGTGGAATGGCTGGTGCCGCTGACACCGGACACCAAGGCGGCCCCGACATTGTTCGGCCAAAAATTCATGGGGCCGATGGAAGGCCACTATCCGCTCATTCCGAGGGAGTTCGTCCACTACGACCTGCATGCATGGCTGTTCAGGGACAATCCGAACGGCATGTTCAGTCCAACGAACCCGAACGTGAAATGCAGCAAGGCCGAGTTCCCGATGCTTGAGAAGCCGACCAAGATGATGCCGGGACCGATGTAGGCATCGCCTTTGGCCGGCTTGCTTCGGGCGAAGCAGAAAAAGAAAGCGGCCCCGTTTGGGGCCGCTTTCATTCCAGGCTATGCTGGGATCGACTTCAGACCTTCGCGACGATCCGCATGAAGGCCGGCACGTCGTCGCCGAAGCCGACGGTTGCGTCGTCTTCTTCCTGACGGTGGCGGCCGGGGCGGTCGCGCTGCGGGCGGGCGTCGCCGCGCTGCTCGTGACGGTTGCCCGGGCCCTTGCGCTCGTTCTCGGAACGGATCGCGTCCTTGCGGGCGCGGCGTTCGGCGATATCGGCCACTTCGGCGACGGGCTGTTCCTCGCGCGCGGTATCGGGCGTCTCGTCGCGCTTGGCGTGACGGTCCTTCTTGCGCTCGCCGCGTTCTTTGCGATCGTCCTTGCGGTCCTCGTCCTTGCGGCCGGCGCGACGCGGGGCGCCGCGGCCGCGGCGCGGCTGCTCCTCGCCCTCGCTCTCGGTCACGGTCGACAGGTCGCCGTCATGCCACTCGATCTTGGTGCCGATCAGCCTCTCGATCGCGTCGACATATTTGGTGTCGGAGCGGGTGGCGATGGTGAAGGACTTGCCGGCGCGGCCGGCGCGGCCGGTGCGGCCGATGCGGTGGACATAGTCCTCGGCATGGATCGGCACATCGTAGTTGAAGACGTGGCTGACGTCGGGAATGTCGAGACCGCGCGCGGCGACGTCCGAGGCTACGAGGTAGCGCAGCTTGCCGTCGCGGAAATTGGCGAGCATCTGCATGCGGGCGCGCTGGTCCATGTCGCCATGCAGCGCGCCGGCATCGAAATCATGCTTCAGCAGCGAGCGGAACAGCTCCGATACTTCGATCTTGCGGTTGCAGAAGATGATCGCGTTCTTCAGTTCCGCGTCTTCGGCCTTGATCAGGTTGCGCAGGGTCTCGCGCTTGTCCCATGGCTTCGCGCCGGATTTCACCAGCCGCTGCGTGATGCTGGTTGCGGTGGAGGCCGCCTTGGAAACCTCGACGCGGACCGGCGCATGCAGGAATTTCTCGGTGAGCTTGGTGATCTCCGGCGGCATCGTCGCCGAGAAGAACAGCGTCTGGCGCGTGAACGGGATCATCTCGCAGATGCGCTCGATGTCGGGAATGAAGCCCATGTCGAGCATCCGGTCGGCCTCGTCGATGACGAGAATCTCGACGCCGTTGAGAAGGAGCTTGCCGCGCTCACGGTGGTCGAGCAGGCGGCCGGGCGTAGCTATCAGCACGTCGGCGCCGCGCTCGAGCTTCTTGTCCTGCTCGTCGAATGAGACGCCGCCGATCAGAAGCGCGATGTTGAGCTTGTGGTTCTTGCCGTATTTGATGAAGTTTTCCTCGACCTGCGCGGCCAGCTCACGGGTCGGTTCGAGGATCAGCGTGCGCGGCATGCGGGCTCGCGCCCGGCCCTTTTCCAGGCGCGTCAGCATCGGCAGCACGAAGGAAGCGGTCTTGCCGGTGCCGGTTTGGGCGATACCCAGCACGTCCTTGCCGAGCAGCGCATGCGGGATGGCGCCGGCCTGGATCGGCGTCGGCTTGGTGTAGCCGGCATCGGTGACTGCGGAGAGCACCTTCGGCGACAGGCCGAGGTCTGAGAATGTCAACGCTTCTTGAGCGATCGTGGTGTCTGAGGACAAGTGTTTGTTGTCTTTGTTGGTTGGGAAAATCGCGACACAGTAGCCGCGGCAGGCGCCGCGCGCCTGCAAGATCGGTGTTGCAGTTAGGCGCAAGTCCTCGATTTGTCAACAGAAACGGACCGAAATACAGCGATTGTGAAGACGTAACCTTAATCGCGACGCTTGATCGAAACAGTATCGTTGCGCCGGCTCAGTAGCGGAACTGCTCGGCAAGGATGCGTTCGTTCCATGAATGGTTCGGATCGAACAGCAAAGTTGCCGTCGCCGTCGGCGATTCCCGCACGGTGATGGAGGCCACCGCCTTGACCTCGGTATGATCGGCCGCGGCATTCACTGGGCGCTTTTCGGCTTCCAGGATGTCGAAGCGTATGGTCGCCTTGTTGGACAGCAGCGCCCCACGCCAGCGGCGCGGTCGGAAAGGACTCACTGGCGTCAGCGCCAGAAGCGGCGCATCGAGCGGCAGGATCGGCCCATGCGCCGACAGATTGTAGGCGGTGGAGCCGGCGGGCGTCGCGATCATCACGCCGTCGCAGTTGAGCTCCTCCAGCCGCACCTGGCCATCGACGGTGATGCGGATCTTCGCCGTCTGGTAGGACTGGCGCCAAAGCGCCACCTCGTTGATGGCCGGCGCCGAAACGGTTTCGCCGTCATGCGTCACCGCGACCATTTCGAGCGGCCGGATCGTCTCGGCGACCGCGGCGGCGATGCGTTCCTCGAGGCCGCCGGCGCGATATTCGTTCATCAGGAAGCCAATGGTGCCACGGTTCATGCCGTAGACCTTCTTGCCCGTGCTCATCGTGTCGCGCAACGTCTGCAGGAGAAAGCCGTCGCCGCCGAGCGCAATGATGATCTCGGCCTCCGCGACAGGCACCTGCCCATAGCGCGCGGACAGGCTTTCCAGCGCCGCGCGGGCGTCGTCGGTGTCGGAAGAAACGAAGGCGAAACGGCTGGCGGCTTTGCTCATGGCTCCCGGAGGGCGACCGTCTGCGGGGCCGCGCCGGCGACGGCGTAGCATGCGGCGCCCACATCTGTGAAGGGCGCTGCGCCGGCCGACGGGCACATCCGACAATCGCGCTTCGTGACAGCCGCGACACGAATGTGATGGCCGCAATGGTTAAGGCGAAGCTTAAACACTCGTAAAGCCGGATCGATCATGTTAGCCGACAGTGGATGGGTTGGCGGGGGCTAGCCAGTCGAGAGACCTGTCTATTGCCGGTAACGCGTCTGATCATAGTCTTCCTGATGATGGGAAGTTTCGCGCTGATGTTCGCCGAGCTGGTGCGTCATTCCGAAGAGATGAGCCAGCGGCCGCAGCCGACAGCTTCCCGCTGCGGCGACGCCACGGGAACACTGTGCCCGCAAAGGGCGCTGTAGGCTTCGCTTCCCTCATCGCTCAGCCGCTCTGCAAGTGGCACCCGGCCTTGCGCTTGCCCGCGACATACTCATCGATGAGTTGCCGGTAGCGCACCTTGCCGAAGCTTGGGAAATGGCCGCCATGCACGACCGAGACGTCGAGCTCGCGCATGGCAAGCAGCGTCTCCACATAGTCGCCGATGTCGGAGTGATAGACGTCGTCGATCAGCGGCCCGTCATAAACGATGTCGCCCGACAGCAGGATGCCGGTCTTTTTCTCATAAAGCGCGATCCCGCCGGGCGAGTGTCCAGGCGTGTGGATGACCTCGAAGGCGCGGTCGCCGAGATCGATGACGTCGCCATGCTCGAGCAGCCGGCCCGCCGGCGCGGGCAGGATGCGGTAGCGCGCCGTATCCCAGCCTTCAGGCGCACCGTCGAACATCTCCTCATTGGCGTAGCGGTCCGCCACCGTCCATTCGTTGCGTGGATCGGCGAGGATTGCCGCTTCGGCGGAGTGCACGCAGCGGTCCGGGAATTCGTGATGGCAGCCGATATGGTCGAAATGCGTGTGGCTGGCGACGCAGGTAAGCTTGTGCTCGCTCACCAGCGGCACATGGTGTTTCAGGCTGAAATGGCCTAGGCCGGTGTCGAACAACAGGTCGCGGTCGCGCCCGCGCGCATGCCAGATGTTGCAGCGGAAGAATGGTTTTATCCACGGCTCATGGATGAGCGTGATGTCGTCGCCCACGCGGATGGTTTCGTACCAGTCCGGAGCCTCGATGACCGGAAGCGTGCTCATGGATCAGTCCGCCAGCAGGATGATGTCTTGAACGTTGCATGAAACCGGGATCGTGTCGCCTGCCTGAATGGCAGCGGAAGCGGGCGCCTTCGCGATAAATTGCAGTGCAGGATCCAGCGTCGAGGCGGCCAGCACGCGCTTGAAACTGCCCTGGAAGACGACATCGCCGACCTTGGCCATACCTAGCGCGACATTGCCTTTCGCTTCGCCCAGGACCAGGTGCTCGGGTCGGATGGCAAGCGCGACCGTGGCGCCGGCAGGCGATACACCGCGCAGTGAAATCGACCCGACCGCCGTCATGGCCGTGACGATCCCGTTCCTCGCCTCGGTCACGCTGCCGGCAAGGATCGTGCTCTCGCCCATGAAGGTGGCGGAAAAGCGCGTCGCCGGCCGCGCATAGACCCGCTCGGGCGATCCTTCGTCCTCGATGCGGCCGTCATTCATCACCACGCAATGGTCGGCCAGCGCCATCGCTTCCTCCTGATCGTGCGTGACATGGATGAAGGCGGTGCCGACGCGCTTCTGGATCGCCTTCAACTCGTCCTGCATCTGCCGGCGCAGTTTCAGGTCCAGCGCGCCGAGCGGTTCGTCGAGCAGAAGCACCGCCGGCACGATGACCAGCGCGCGGGCGAGTGCCACGCGCTGGCGCTGGCCGCCGGAGAGCTGATGCGGCTTCTTGTCGAAGGCGGCCGCCAGCCCCACAAGGGCGAGCGCCTCGCGCGCCTTGGCCGCCCGCGTCGCCCCGTCGACGCCCTGCATGCGCAGCCCGAAGCCGACATTACCGCCGACGCTCATATGCGGAAACAGCGCGTAGTCCTGGAACACGGTGGTCGTCGGACGCTTAGCCGGCGGCAGAGCGGTGCAATCCGTGCCGCGGATGAACACCTTACCCTCGCTGGGCGTGACGAAGCCGCCAAGGATCGAAAGCAGCGTCGTCTTGCCGGAACCGGACGGTCCGAGCAGGATCGTGTAGCTGCCGGGCTCGATCGCCAGCGAGACATTCTTCAGCACCGATAGCTGGCCGAAGCGGTGCGAGACATTGCGGATGTCGACCAAGGGCGCGCTCATGCCGGCTTTCTCCGCAACAGTGTCAGCTCGAAAAGCACCACCATCACGATGGAGACGGCAAAGACCAGCGAGCCGACGGCATTGGTCTTGGGATTGAGGCCGGAACGCAGCAGGTTCCAGATCTCCACGGGCAGCGTCGTCTCGAAGCGGGTGAGCAGGAAGGAGATGACGAACTCATCCCAGGAGAAGGTCATCGACAGGAAGAAGCCGGCAAAGATCGCCGGCGCCATCACCGGCACGGTGATCATGAGCAGCACCTTCCACTCGGCGGCGCCGAGGTCGCGCGCGGCGCGCTCGATGTTGATCTGGTGATCGCCCATCTGGCTGTAGATGATGGCGAAGCAGAGCGGCAGATTGATCACCACATGGCCGATGCCGGCCGCAAGCAGCGATTTCGGCACGCCGGCCCAATTGAACAGCACCAGCAGACCCATGCCGATGATGAGATAGCTCACAGTGAGCGGCAGCGTGATCAGGCCGCGCAGGATGGCCGAGCCCGGCAGCACGAAGCGGGCGAACCCCCAGGCCGAGAGGAAGCCGAGCATGACTGAGGCAAGCGAGGAGAGCACCGCCACGAGCAGCGAATTGAGGAGCGCCGAGGTGAGCCGCGCGTCTGAGAGCACCGCCTGATACCAGCGCAGCGACGGGCCGGTGAAGGGCGGGATCGGGAAAGAGGTCGCCTGCAGCGAGAACAGCACCAGCACGACCACCGGCAGGAAGATGAAGCCGTAGACGGCGATGGCGTAGGTACAGGCGGCGAGGCGGACGGCGGCGCGCATGGTCAGGCCCGCTCGATCTTCAGCCAGCGTGCGCAGGCAAGATAGGCGATGGTCACCACAGCCATGAGGATGATCGACAGCGCCGAGGCCAGCGGAAAATCGCCGCGGCGGCCGATCTGCATCATGACGAGCTGCGGCACGACCAGCTCGTTGTTGCCGCCGAGTATCTGCGGCGTGATGTAGTCGCCGATGCAGAGCACGAAAGTCAGGAAGGCGCCGACCATGATGCCCGGCAAGGTGAGCGGCAGCACGACATGCAGGAAGGTGCGCACCGGCCCCGCGCCGAGATCGGCGGCAGCCTTGCGGTAACTCGGGCTGAGCTGCTTGAGATTGGCGAAGATCGTCAGCGTCAGAAGCATGACGAAGAAATGCACGAAGCCGGTGACAGTGGCGAAGCGCGTGTTGGCGAGCTGCAGCGGTTCGCCGATCAGGCCGATGCCGGTCAGCGCCCGGTTGATGACGCCGTTCTGCGCCAGCACCAGCAGCCAGGAATAGGAGCGCACGACATAGGAGGTCCAGAATGGCAGCACGGCCAGCATCAGCGCCAGCCGCTGCCACCGTTCCGGCACCATCTCGGCAAGGATCCAGGCAAAGGGATAGGCGAGCAGGATCGAGATCACGGTGACGGTTGCCGTGACCTCCAGCGAGTTGACCATCGCCCGCCAGTAGGACGGGTCGGTGAAGAACTGGCTGTAGTTGGCCAAAGTGAAGCCGCCGCCTTCATGCGCCGTGAGGCTGGAAAACCCCATGGCGATGAAGGGCAGCACGAAGAATGCACACGTCCATGCCAGCGCCGGCGTGACCAGCGCCCAGGGCAGGGCACGCGAATTGTTTCCCGCGGATGCCATCGGCCGATTTACTGCGCCTGCAGCATCTCGGTCCACATGTCCTGCATCTTCTTGTCGAGATCGGCGTTCGGCGCCGGATAGGCCTGGGCGCGGGCGAGGAAGCCGGGCTGCTCGTCGAAGCGAAGGATCTTCTTCTGCTCGTCACTCAGCGCCGCCTTCTTGTTCGACGGCATGCCCCAGTAGCAGGAGGAGGTCGCAAGCCGCGCCTGGCCCTCCGGACTCATGATGTACTGGATGAATTTCAGCGCCATGTCCTTGTTCTTGGAATCCTTGAACATGGCGAGCGACTGCGACCACAGCACAGCGCCTTCTTTCGGGATAGAGAAGTCGAGCGCCGGGTTCTCCTTGGCAAGGCCGGCCGTCACCCATTCGCCGCCGCCGACCAGGATGTCGACCTCGCCGGTTGCAAGGGCGGTCTGGCTGGCGGTGACTTCGCCGACGAGCTTGGCATTGGCCTTCATCTTAAGAAGCTCGGCCTTGAGCGCCGGCAGGTCGGCTTCGGTGAGGTCGGCGGTCTTCTTGCCGATGGCCAAAGCGGCCATGCCGATCACCGGCAGGTAATAGTCGTAGATCGCGACCTTGCCCTTGTATTTGTCGCTGGTGAGCGAGGCCAGCGACTGCATGTCGGCCGGATCGACCTTGGTCTTGTTGAAGCCGATCGTGTTGTAGCCGAACTTTTCGGTGATGCCGTAGCGCTTGCCGTCGACGACGGTGGACTTGTCCATCTTCACTTCCGGGAAGAGGTCGGCGAAGGGCAATTTGTCCTCAGGCAGCGGCTCGAACAGGCCCTTTTCGACACCGCGCGGCACGTCGATAGAATCGATCACCATCACGTCCCAGTCGCCAGGCTGCGACTGCTCGACGATTGCGAGACCTGCACCGGTGCCCTCGAACTCCTTGAGGTTGACCTTGACGTTGTTGGCCTCCTCGAAGGGCTGCAGCAGCGCCGGATCGGAATGGTCGCACCAGATCAGCGCATTGAGGTCGGCGGCCTGGGCGCTGCCGGCCGCGAGCAGCAATGCGGCTGTCGCGCAGGCGGCTGAAAGATGAGATTTCAGAATGGAAAGCGGATTCCGGACATTGACGGTCATCGAGTGTTCTCCCTGCCTTTGCTGGCTTGTTGGAAGAAAAGTTGAACCAATTCTAAAATTGAGTCAATTATGATTTGTGGCAGAGAGGCTGGTATGAGCGGATTGCGCGAACGGCAGAAGGCGGACCGGCACCGCCGCATCATCGATGCGGCGACGGAGCTTTTCCGCGAGGCCGGCTATGAAGGCGCCAAGATCGAGGCGATCGCAGCACAGGCCGAGGTCTCGATCGGCACCATCTACAACTACTACCAGAACAAGGGCGACATCCTCGGCGCCATCGTGTCGATGGAAGTCAACGAGGTGCTGAATGCCGGGCGAGGGGTGGTCGCCAGCCCCCCGGCCAATGTTGGCGACGCGCTGGACACGCTGATCGGCATCTATATCGAGCACTCGCTGAATTATCTGAGCAAGGAGATGTGGCGTCAGGCGATGGCGATCTCGACCCAATTGCCCGACAGCCCCTTCGGCCAGGCCTACACGGCGCTCGACCGCGCGCTAACCGAGCAAATAAGCACCCTGATGGCGCGGCTGCAGGAGATCGGCCTCGTGCGGCCGGACATCGACGGGGCGGCGGTGGGAGAGCTGATCTTCAACAACATGAACATGATGTTCATCGAGTTCGTCAAGCGCGACGAAGCGAGGATACCGGAGCTGCGCGCGGCGGTGCGAAGGCAGAACCGGATTTTGGTGTCGGCGATTGGGATGTGAGCCCTCAGGAAAGGTCCCGGCATGCAAGGTTCGCTTGATGAGCGGGCGCTAATCGAGTTTCAGGATGCGCCCCTTGTCGAGACGGAATATTCCGTCATTGCCTCCCTGGGACTCAAAATCGGTCTGCAAATCGTCCCATGTGCCGAGATATTGCCCGCAATCAGCGCATCTGATTGGCGTTGAAGGCTGGGCGTCGGCCGGGATCTGGAGGCGGATCGTCCCGCAAAAGGGGCACTCCAAAAGGTGATCCAGATATGCGCCCGCCATTGTCTTCATTCAGGGAACCTCGGCGTCGAATTCAACCGCAAATCCTGCGTCGATCGCGGCTCGTGCGATGTGATCGCCAAGTTGCCAATCCGTCAGCTCGCAGAGTGGGAACATCTCTCTCACGGCATGGACAGAGTCGGCGATCGAAATGCTCGTGTCGTCGACCTTATCGATCAGGTAACGGACAATCGCCTGCCGAACGTCCGACGAAATGGCTGTCTGGGCGATCGTGAGCATCTCCGACCCTACGAATGGAGCCGCATTTCCTCGCCCTCGGCCATCGTTGCGTCGAAGGCCACGGGAATGCCATGAACGATGCAGGCCGCCGCCAACATACCCTCCAACTCGTGGTCGCTGGTTCTGCAGGCAGGCATAAGTGTCCGGATGGCGCGGATTGCTTGTGAGATGGAAAGGAACCGGGCTCGACCCCTGGAAAGGACATAGGCCTCGGTCGCCTTTTCAACCGTGACGCTGTGAAAAGCGTTGGTCATTGCGAGTTCCTCCCTGAACCCAAACCAACGTGATTTACGCCCTATTTTCAGCGGCCATCAAGCATATGTACGCTTCCGGACAATCAGCCGGAGACAACGTCGAAATGGCGTTGCTCTTCCTCGCCATAGGCACCGTGTGTGAGCTTAATCAGTCCGCTGCGATCGACGATCGTGATCTCGCCGCGTCTGGCTTGGACCAGCCCCCGATATTCAAGCATTTGCAGGGCCGTTGTGACCCCTGGGCGCCGGGCGCCAAGCATGGTCGCCAGAAATTCGTGCGTCAGGTAAATCTTGCTTCCTGAAGAGCGATCGTGGACCATGAGCAGCCACCGAGCCAGTCGCTCCTCGATCTTCGAGTGGCCGTTGACCAGCGCGGTCCGGGAGGCCTGGATGAGGAAGGCGTTGGCATAGCGAAGCAACGATCGGCCAAGGGTCGGGCTTTTTGCGAGGGCTGCGCGAAGATTTTCAACCGGCAGGCACCAGCCCTGGCCAGCGATCTGAATATAGGTCTCGTTGGGAGAGCTCTCCTGGCCGAGAATGACCGTAACACCCGTCATACCATCGTGGCCGATGATGCCGACTTCGCTTTGGCGCCCTCCAGTCATGGCAGCGACTACCGAAGCGATCCCCGTCTCGGGAAAATACACCTGCTCTATCGGCTGATAGGCGACCTCTAGCTGTTCTCTGATGCCCAGTTCGACGTGATGCATCGACGGTTGCAAGAGGGCGAAATCGTCACGGGCGAGGGATTTCAGTACGTGGTTGCGAAAAGTGGATTGAGGCATGGCTCTTCTCCCGTTGCGGGCAAGAGCACTTTCCTCTCACTGTCGGCTGCATCCGTACGTGCCTGGCGACCGATATCGAAAGCATAGGCTTCGGACGGCCGATTAGCAACGACGCTCGCTTGCATGCCAAACTTTGCATGCCGGATTTCGCATCGTTTCGCTTGATGATTTGCGCGAGTGTCACAAGCTTGGCTAGGGCGGCACGTTACCCCTGCGTATACCCCTTAACCCCCGGCGTTGAAAAAGATAGCGGCTTTGCAAAGTGTTAGGCGATTGAACGAGCCCGCCAGCTCAAGTGCCGCGTTTAGATTTGCGGGGAAGACTGACTTTCTGGTGCCCCCGGCAGGGATCGAACCCGCGACCTTCGGTTTACAAAACCGCTGCTCTACCAGCTGAGCTACAAGGGCATGGCGCTCCGGTAGCATATTTCGTGCGCCAGTAAAGACAAAACTCCGTTTCGGCTGGCTAATGGAGCCGGCGCTAAGCCGGCATGCTGAAAAGCAGCACGCCGCTTCCTACATCTTGCTCAGGTGCAATCGCATCGAACGGGGTGCCGCATGATCAGATTCGTCATCATCCTGCCGCTTATCGTCGTGACCTGGCTTCTGCTGGTGAAGGTCGTCAGCGATCTGAAGAAGGCCAATATCGACTGGACCGGCGTCGCCACCTTCGTCGGCTTTATCGTGCTGGCCTTCTGGCTGAGGCATGTCACGGGGATGGGATAGAGTGAGTAGTCAGTAGTCGATAGTGAGTAGTGAGTATTTGTCGCCAGCCCTGCAGGCTCCTACCGACTACTGACTACTCACTCGATCCTTCGAACCTTTTGCCGCTTCGCCACGACTGATCTCCCGAGAGGCGAATGGTCGCCTCGATCAAGGTTCCAGGAGATCATCATGTTGAAGCGTACCTTCATGTCCGGCCTCGTCGCCGTTTTCGTTGCCACCGGCGCGCTCGCCGCCACGGTCGAAACGTCCTCGGCCCATGGCAATCATCATCACCACCATAACCATCATCACCACAATCATCACGGCAAGCCCTGGTGGTGGTGGCACCACAATCATCATCACCACCACCACGGCAAGGTGATCATCTTCCTTTGACGAGAAGACCATTTGTCTTCGAAGGGCGGCCTCGGGCCGCCCTTTTTTGCATTTCGGGCGATCGGCAGTCGGAGGCGGGAGAAAGGCCGCGAAAATCGTCGGCGAAAAAATCTCGAAAAATCTTCGAACCTTTTTTCGGCTTGCTGCGACCCATGATCAAGAGGCGGATGGTTCGCCTCTCCACCGAAACCCAGGAGATCGTCATGTTCAAGCGCACCATCGTTTCCGGCCTCATCGCCACCTCCGTCGCCGCCGGCTCGCTCGTCGGCACCGTCCAGCCTTCGGCCGCCCACGACCATCATCACCGCCGCGAGCTCGGCATCGGCATCGCCGCCGGCGTCGGCGGTTTCGTGCTCGGCAGCCTGCTCGCCCAGCAGCCCCGTGCGGTCTATGTCGAAGACGACGGCTACGACTCGATCCACGTCCGCCGCTGCTACGCCCGCTACGCCAGCTACGACGAGCGCTCCGACACCTATATGAGCTACGACGGCCCGCGTTATTGCAGGCTCTAAGGGGAGCCAAATCAACGACAGGACAAGGGGCTGTACGCGCCCCTTTTCTTGCGTTCGAGCACTACGCATCCGCCCGATTGGTTTGAGGCGAACAGCGTTCTTAGGAATTGGGTTTCTGCTCGGGCAACGCCAATCCCGCCATGCGGCAGGCGCCGCTGACTGAAGCGTCGTTTATCGCGACGAGTTCAAAACTGTTTCCGGCATCGGGATAAATCTTGCCGATGAACGCTTCGCTGCCGCCGGGAGAACCCTTGTCGTCGACATAGCCGCACACAACGGTCTCGTCGCGGCCGTTCAGCGTGCGCTCTCCGGCAAGCATCGTTCCGAACTTTGCGGCGAGAGGGTTTTTCAGGTGCTGGCGGACGCCGGCGGTGATGATCTCCTCCAGGGCTAGTGAAATCGGAATAGGATCGACCTGTGGTTTGCCGCTGGGGCCGCCGACGGGTGCTGTCGGCGGCGGTGTCGTCGCCACGCATCCGCAAAGCGAGGCGGCGGATAGGAGATAAGCTGTTTTCCGCATCCATGCCCTTTCGCATGCATTCAAACGCCGCGGCAAGACAGCCCTGCGTCCGGCCCGGCAGTGACCGGCCGGCTCCTGCGCAGCAACCACCGATGTACAGCGATTTTGCAAGCGTCTAGTCTGGCTTTGACGCCAATCGAGGGGAGGGTGGCTTGGACAATCAGGATCCCAGAGAAGAACGGGTCGAACCGGTTTTCCGCAACGGCACCATCACCATCGTCGGCATTCTGCTGGCGTTCTCGCTAGGCTTCATCACCCATTGGGCGGCCAACCCGATCCCATGGCAGACCTACCATCTGATTGCCGTCCTGCCGATCCTGGTCGGCATTGCGCTGCAGATCCGGGCGCTGGCCATTCTGCTCGACATCAAATCCCTGCAGCGAAGCATTCATGACCGCGCCAGTCGCATATTCATCGCCGGCCTCATCTTGGCGGCCTGTGGCGTCGGCTTGGCCATCCTGCTCGATTTCTTCGACATATCGGCCAAGAGCGCTTTGCCGGGCGCTTCCTAGTCAGAACGCTTTACCGCCGCCGATCATCTTCGTCACTTCGACTGCGGCGTCGCGCACCAGCGGACCGATCTCGGCCAGCCGCTCGGGCGTGACCCGCACCGTTGGCCCGGACACCGAAACGCCGCCGATCGGCTCGCCATATTCGTTGAAGATGGCGGCGGCCACGCAGCGCATGCCAGGATGGCGTTCCTCGTCGTCGACCGACCAGCCGCGATGCTTGATGGTCGCGAGGTCGTGGGCCAGCGCCGAGATGTCGGACAGCGTCTTGTCGGTATAGCGCTGCAGGCCCGCCTTGCGCAGGATGGCCGCGACCCGTTCCGGCTCGAGATGCGCCAGCACCGCCTTGCCGATTCCGGAAGCATGGAAGGGGCTGCGCGTGCCCGGCCGGAAGAAGGCGCGGATCGCCTGGTGCGTCTCGACCTGGCTGACGAAGACGACGCAATCGTCCTCGGCGACGCCGAGATTGGCCGTTTCGCCGGTCTTTTCCATGAGTTCCTGCATGACGATGCGGGCGCGGTCGACGAGCTTGCGCCGGCGCAGGAAGGCCGCGCCCATGCGGTAGGTCTCAACGCCGACCGACCAGAGCTGGTCGGTCGTATCGAACTCGACCATGCCGTGGTTTTCCAGCGTCGTCAGCATGCGATAGGCGGTGGAGGCGGCAATGCCGCTTTGCGCCGCGATTTCGCTGAGCGACAGCCCGCTGGCCTCGGCGACGATCGCGAGGATCCGCAGCGCCCGGTCGAGCGACTGCACCGACGCCGCTTCGGAGGGGCGGTTGAAGGCGCGCGGCCGGCCGCGCTGGCGTTTTTCCGTCGTTTCCATGCCCGGCATTCTCGCCGATTTGACGTCGGATGCAATGAAAAAGTTTTTCAGTGATCATCGCGGTGGATTTTCTGGAAAACGAAAAACAAAATAAAATCAGTCAACAAGGGGGGGTTTCTAGAAATGAAAAAATATTCTGAAAAAATTGAAAAATCAAAGGCGCGCTGGCATTGTCAAGCCAACCAACGAAATGGAGGTTTGTCATGGCCAGGATGCGTGCTGTCGACGCAGCGGTCCTCGTTCTCGAAAAGGAAGGCATCACCAATGCCTTCGGCGTGCCCGGCGCGGCGATCAACCCGCTCTATTCGGCACTGAAGGCGCGCGACACCATACGCCACGTGCTCGCCCGCCATGTCGAGGGCGCTTCGCATATGGCCGAAGGATATACGCGCGCCAAGGCCGGCAATATCGGGCTGTGCATCGGCACCTCCGGTCCTGCCGGCACCGACATGATCACCGGTCTCTATTCGGCCTCGGCGGATTCGATCCCGATCCTCTGCATCACCGGCCAGGCGCCGCGCGCCCGTCTCAACAAGGAGGATTTCCAGGCCGTCGACATCGCTTCGATCGCCGCACCCGTCGCCAAATGGGCGGTCACCGTCATGGAGCCCTATCTGGTGCCGATGGCGCTGCAGAAGGCGTTCCACCTGATGCGCTCCTCGCGGCCGGGGCCGGTGCTGGTCGACCTGCCGGTCGACGTGCAGCTTGCCGAAATCGAATTTGACATCGACGCCTATGAGCCGCTCGCTCCGTTCAAGCCGGCGATGACGCGCGCCCAGGCCGAAAAGGCGCTTTCGATGCTCAACGAAGCGGAAAAGCCGCTGATCGTCGCCGGCGGCGGCATCATCAACGCCGACGCTTCCGATCTTTTGATCGAGTTCGCCGAAGTGACCGGCGTGCCGGTCATCCCGACGCTGATGGGCTGGGGCGCGATCCCCGACGACCATCGGCTGATGGCCGGCATGTGCGGCCTGCAGACCTCGCACCGCTACGGCAACGCGACGATGCTGGCGTCCGACTTCGTCTTCGGCATCGGCAACCGCTGGGCCAACCGCCACACCGGCTCGGTCGACGTCTACACCAAGGGCAAGAAATTCATCCATGTCGACATCGAGCCCACCCAGATAGGCCGCGTCTTCGCGCCGGATCTCGGCGTCGTCTCCGATGCTGGCGCAGCACTCAAGATCCTGCTCGACGTCGCCACCGAATGGCGCACCGCCGGCAAGCTGCGCGACTGGTCGGGCTGGGCCAAGGAGTGCCAGCAGCGCAAGAAGACCATGAAGCGCAAGACGCATTTCGAGCAGGTGCCGCTGAAGCCGCAGCGCGTCTATGAGGAAATGAACAAGGCGTTCGCCCGCGACACCACTTATGTCACAACGATCGGCCTGTCGCAGATCGCCGGCGCGCAGTTCCTGCACGTCTACAAGCCGCGCAACTGGATCAATTGCGGCCAGGCCGGCCCGCTCGGCTGGACGCTGCCGGCGGCGCTCGGCGTGCGCGCCGCCGATCCGGACCGCGACATCGTCGCGCTCTCCGGCGATTACGACTTCCAGTTCATGATCGAGGAACTGGCCGTCGGCGCGCAGCACAAGCTGCCCTACATCCATGTCGTCGTGAACAACGCCTATCTCGGCCTGATCCGCCAGGCGCAGCGGGGTTTTTCGATGGACTACGAGGTGAGCCTCGCCTTCGAGAACGTCAACCGTGCAGGCGATCCGGAGGCGGGCTACGGCGTCGACCATGTCGCGGTCGCCGAAGCGATGGGCTGCAAGGCGGTCCGCGTGAAGAAGCCCGCGGAATTCTCCGCCGCCTTCAAGGAAGCGCAGCGGTTGATGAAGGAGCACCAGGTTCCGGTCGTCCTCGAATTCATCCTCGAGCGCGTCACCAACATTTCCATGGGCACGGAAATCGACAAGATCACCGAGTTCGAGGAACTTGCCGAACGCAACGAGGATGCGCCGACGGCCATCATGATGTTGGATTGAGTTCAGGCGGGCGAAGGAGAAAAAGCATGCCGCGTTTTTCAGCCAATCTTTCGATGCTCTTCGGCGAGCATGAGTTCCTCGACCGTTTCGACGCCGCGGCCCGCGCCGGCTTCAAGGGCGTCGAATACATTGGCCCCTATGATCATGCGCCGGACGTCGTCGCGGCTCGCCTGAAGAAGAACGGCCTCAGCCAGGTTCTCTTCAACCTGCCGGCCGGCGACTGGGCGAAGGGCGAGCGCGGCATTGCCGTGCTGCCGGACCGCGTGCCGGAATTCCGCCAGGGCGTCGCCAAGGCGATCAGCTACGCCCATGCGCTGGGCTGCGAGCAGATCAACTGCCTGGCCGGCATCGCGCCGCAGGGGGCTGACCGCACGGTGTTGGAGAATGTCTTTGCCGACAATCTCGCCTTCGCGGCCGAGAAGCTGGAGCAGGCCGGGATCAGGCTGCTGATCGAGCCGATCAACACCCGCGACATACCGGGCTTCTTCCTCAACTTCAGCGATCAGGCGCTGGCGCTGATCGACCGCATCGGGTCGAAGAATATCTTCCTGCAATACGACATCTATCACATGCAGATCATGGAGGGGGATCTCGCCCGTACCATCGAGGCGAACCTCGGCCGCATCGCGCATATCCAGCTTGCGGACAATCCCGGCCGTCATGAGCCGGGGACGGGCGAGATCAACTATCCTTTCCTCTACGACCACATCGACCGCCTCGGCTATTCCGGCTGG
The DNA here is from genome assembly GCF_006439385.1 of Mesorhizobium sp. B3-1-7. NCBI lineage: Bacteria > Pseudomonadati > Pseudomonadota > Alphaproteobacteria > Hyphomicrobiales > Phyllobacteriaceae > Mesorhizobium > Mesorhizobium sp. B3-1-7. The sequence goes on along the minus strand of NZ_VFTL01000048.1, from coordinate 5,277 downwards.
ATCGGCGCCGAGTACAAGCCGAAGGCCGGCACGGAATCCGGGCTCGGCTGGTTCCGCGAATTCGCCGGGCAGGGAAGCGCCGCGGCTTAAGAGCCGGCGCCGAAGCTGCCAATCTCCCCCCTCGTGGGGGATGTCCGGCAGGACAGAGAGGGGCGCGAAGCAACGCGACCTCGACAAACACGACGGAGAACTTTCATGGAAACCATCGGTTTCATCGGTCTCGGCATCATGGGCGCGCCGATGGCGGGACATCTTCTCGACGCCGGCTACAGGGTCATCGCCAGCGATCACCGCTCCAAGCCGCCGGCCGGTCTCTTGGCCAAGGGCCTGAAGACCGTTTCCGGCCACAATGCGCTGGCCAAGGCCGCCGAAATCATCGTTACCATGGTGCCTGACACCCCGCAGGTCGCCGACGTGCTGTTTGGCGAGAACAGCGTTGCCTCCGGTCTGTCGAAGGGCAAGCTCGTCATCGATATGAGCTCGATCTCGCCGATCGCGACCAAGGAATTCGCGAAAAAGATCAATGAACTCGGCTGCGATTACCTCGACGCGCCGGTATCTGGCGGCGAGGTCGGCGCCAAGGCGGCGTCGCTGACCATCATGGTCGGCGGCGAGGAAAAGTCATTCGAACGCGCCAGGCCGATCTTCGAGAGGATGGGCAAGAACATCACGCTGGTCGGCCCGAACGGTGTCGGCCAGACCACCAAGGTCGCCAACCAGATCGTCGTGGCGCTCACCATCGAAGCCGTCGGCGAGGCTCTTGTCTTCGCCTCCAAAGCTGGCGCCGATCCGGCCAAGGTCAGGCAGGCGCTGATGGGCGGGCTCGCCGCTTCGCGCATCCTCGAAGTGCATGGCGAGCGCATGATCAAGCGCACCTTCGCGCCCGGCTTCCGCATCGAACTGCACCAGAAGGATCTCAATCTGGCGTTGGAAGGCGCCAAGGCGCTGGGCGTGTCGCTGCCCAACACTTCAACGACACAGCAGCTGTTCAATTCCTGCGCCGCCAATGGCGGGTCCAGCGAAGATCACTCGGCGCTGGTCAGGGCGCTGGAGCGGATGGCGGCGCATGAGGTTGGCGCGGAAGCAACGCAAGCCAAGGGCAAGGCGGCTTAGGTCAGGAGCGGGCGGCTCAACGTTCCCACGTCGCCTGCTCTTTTCCTGTCAGAGAACGGGTTCCTGCGTCGTCGCTGGGACCCGTTTTCGCTTCGATGCCCAAGGACCGATCCGGGTTCAGCGCCTCAGGAATGCGTTCGCCGCGTAGAGGCTCACCGCCGCCGCGTTCGATACGTTGAGCGAGTGGATGGCGCCCGGCATGTCGAGGCGAGCGAGCGCGGCGACCGTCTCGCGGGTCTTCTGGCGCAGGCCCTTGCCTTCGGCGCCCAGCACCAACGCGATTTTCTCGCCGTCGAAGGTCTTCTCGAGCTCTGCCGGCCCCTCGGAATCGAGTCCGATGGTCTGGAAGCCGGCCTCGTGCAATTGACCCAGCGCATCGGCGAGGTTCTTCACCTCGATCTGGTCGATATGCTCCAGCGCGCCGGAGGCGGATTTGGCCAGCACGCCGGATTCCTGCGGGCTGTGGCGGGCGGTTGTGATCAGCGCGCCGGCGCCGAAGGCGACGGCGGAGCGCAGGATAGCGCCGACATTGTGCGGGTCCGTCACCTGGTCCAGCACCAGCACCAGCTTTGTGTCGCCGAGGGCGTCGAGGCGCTTGGCCTTGAGCGGCTCCGCCTCGATCAGCACGCCTTGGTGCACGGCGTCCGAACCGGTAATCTTGTCGATGTCCTTCGGTTCGACCAGTTCGGCCTTGAAGGGCAGGGCGGCAAGGTCGTCGATCGAAAGCCGCTCGGCTGCGTTGCGGGTCACCAGCATCTTGCTGATCCTGCGGCGCGGATTGTCGAGCGCGGCCCGCACCGTGTGCAGGCCGTAAAGCCGCACCAGTCCGTCGGCGGGCGCGTCGCCCGGCTGCATCGGCTGGCGCGGCCGGAATGCCGGCGGCCCGCCCGCTTTCTGGTCGCGGTGCGCGCGCCTCAGCTTGGCGTAGTGGGTGTCCTTGCGCGTGCCGGGCTTGTTGCTTTTATCGTCGCTCATGGCGGCTTCTATAGCCGTCCCGTCCGGCTAAGGATATGGGCTGAAGACATGAATGCCGGACATCCTCGAAAAACCCTCGCCACGCCGGTTGACACCCACCGGCCTTGCCGCCATAAGGCGCTTCGCTGATTTCGGAGAAGATCTTACTCGGGCTTCGGATCGGCGAAAATGCCTCGTTGCATGGCTCCGGCGGCAGACTGGAGAGGTGCCCGAGTGGTTAAAGGGGACGGACTGTAAATCCGTTGGCTTAGCCTACGTTGGTTCGAATCCAACCCTCTCCACCACTGCCGGCCCGGAAGCCCTGAAACGAAAAGTCTCGGACCGAAAGTGCATGGCGCTTTTCGGGTGAATCCGGTACCTCAGTGCAGGGCGCGGGTATAGCTCAGTGGTAGAGCAGCAGCCTTCCAAGCTGAATATGCGGGTTCGATTCCCGCTACCCGCTCCAGATTTCCTCCTCGCATGCCCCAAAAGAAAACGCCGCGCGCCGTGGCACGCAGCGTTTCCATCTCATCCAGCCGTTTAGCTGTTGAAGGCCGAGGCGACCTGATGGTTCTGCGGCACCTGGCCGTTCGGCGTCAGCTTGTCGACGATGCCGGGCAGCGCCGTTGAGAGCTGCTGCAGCAGTTCCTGCTCGTTCATACCGGTGCGCTGCGCGATTTCGCGGATCACCGCCGGGCCGAGCGCCGAGCCGAGATCGCCCGGGTTGATCGACTGGTTCTGGCCGGTGCCGACCCACGAGTCGGCGACGTTGCCATGGCCGGCATTCTTCAGCTTGTCGAGCAGGCCGCCGAGACCGCCGAGCAGGCCGCCATCGGCGGACGCGTCGGTTCCCGCGGGCGCCGGCGCTTGCGGCGTGGCCGCCTCTTCGCTTCTGCCGCTCAGCATCTTGCCGACCAAAAGCGCGCCGAGCGCGATCATCAGGGGTTTGGTGATATTGCCGCCCGGAACGGCGTTGTCGAAAAGGCCCATAGTGGATCTCCTTGTCCAGCCAAGTCCGCCCGGCCCCACAATGGCGCAAACGGACGGAATTTCAAGCTGTCTTGAGCTTTTGACAATCATATGACCATGATGGCGCGGCGGGGAAATTTGGAGGGAAATTATGGGCATTATCAGCTGGATCATTCTGGGCATCGTTGCCGGCTTCATCGGCAGCAAGATCGTCAACAAGACCGGTCAGGGCATGATCATGGATATCGTGCTCGGCATCGTCGGCGCCATTGTCGGCGGCGTTATCTTCAGCGCGTTCGGCGCGTCGGGCGTCACCGGCCTCAACATCTGGAGCCTGATCGTGGCCGTCATCGGCTCGGTCGTCGTGCTGTGGGCCTATCACCAGATTTCCGGCAAGCGCACGCTGTAGAGGCAAGCAAAGCCGCATTTGATCGGCTGCTGAAGGTCGACCCATTCCGGGTCGACCTTGGTTGGACTCGTGTCGTCAGGCGACCATCGCCAGTCGGCGCCTTCGTTCGTCGAGCGAGACGATGGCGAGGCCGCTGGCCATCACCAGCAGGATGCCGCAGACGGCGAGCGCGTTGGGAAACTGGCCGAACACCAGCAGTCCCGAAATAACCGCCCAGACGGTAAAGCAGTAATAGAAGGGTGCGACCGCGCTTGTCGGCCCGACCCGGTAGGCCATGAAGATGAAGAAATGGCCGAAGATCAAGAACAGGCCGGCGCCGGCGATCAGGAGAAGATGATGTCCTTCCGGCATCACCCATTGCTCGGAGACGAGATGCGCCGCGCCTGAGCCGACCAGCACCACCACGACAGCCGAGATGGCGACGATCATGCCCGGCACCTCGGCGCCCACCTTGCGCCCGGCAAGGTCGCGCACCGCCGCGAAGGCGGCGTTGCCGAGCGCGAGCAGCGCATAGACCGAAATGCCTTGCATGGTCGGCTGCGCCACCATGAGCGCTCCGACAAAGCCAAGGCCGATCAGCGCCATGCGCGTGGCGCCGATCTTTTCGCCGAACAGCATCGAGGAGCCGACCAGCACGATGAGCGGCGTGACCTGCCCGAGCGCGGTGGAATCCGCGATCTGCATGTTGGCCAAGGCGACGACATAGCAGAGGATCGCCAGAAGCTCGAACAGGTTGCGGCGCAGCACTTTGCGCTCGAAGAGCAGCGGGATCTGCCTTGCGTAGCCAAGCATCAGAAGCAGCGGCACGCCCCACAGCGTGGCGGCCGCGCCGCGCAGAAGGAGCACTTCATAGGGCGGCAGTCCGGCGGTCGCGAGCTTCATCATCGTGTCGTTGACGAGGTAGGACCCCGTCGAGACGGTCATGAACAGCGGACCGCGGATATTGGATGGAATGAACTGCATCCGGCGAACAAGATCAGAGCGGCGCGGCGGCGGCAATGGGCCAGCCCGGAGCCTTTGATTTTACGCGCGGCGCCCCTATATCCGCGCCATATCCCACTGAAATCGACCGTTGGTTCGGGTCGAGCGGGAATCCGCTCAGCCACAAGGCACTTGTGTTTTTCGGCCGTTGTCGCTAATCGCCCCGCATTCGACTGAACTGAAGGTCAAGGCCGTCCAAGGAAAGAGACTATGGCAAAAGGTAAATTCGAGCGCACCAAGCCGCATGTGAACATTGGCACGATCGGCCACGTCGATCATGGCAAGACGTCGCTGACGGCGGCGATCACGAAGTATTTTGGCGAATACAAGCGCTATGACCAGATCGACGCGGCGCCGGAAGAGAAGGCGCGCGGCATCACGATTTCGACGGCGCATGTCGAGTATGAGACGGCCAACCGTCACTATGCCCATGTCGACTGCCCCGGCCACGCCGACTATGTGAAGAACATGATCACCGGTGCGGCGCAGATGGACGGCGCGATCCTGGTCGTGTCGGCGGCCGACGGCCCGATGCCGCAGACCCGCGAGCACATCCTGCTTGCCCGCCAGGTCGGCGTTCCCTCGATCGTGGTGTTCCTGAACAAGGTCGACCAGGTCGACGACGCCGAGCTTCTGGAATTGGTCGAGCTCGAGGTTCGCGAGCTTCTGTCGAAGAACGAGTTCCCCGGCGACGACATTCCGATCGTCAAGGGCTCGGCGCTGGCTGCGTTGGAAGACTCCAACAAGACCATCGGCGAGGACGCCATCCGCGAACTGATGGCTCAGGTCGACGCCTACATCCCGACGCCGGTTCGTCCGCTGGACAAGCCGTTCCTGATGCCGATCGAGGA
>NZ_VFTL01000047.1:0-51705 GCF_006439385.1 Mesorhizobium sp. B3-1-7 | reverse complement strand
GATCTCGCCCTTGAAGTCGAGCACGCCGATCATCTCGCGGCCGGTCGACTTGTTGAATTCCTCGACCTCAGGCATCGGCTCGGTCAAGAGGTACATGTGCTCCATGGCCAGCACCGGCAGCTCGACGCCGACCATGCGGCCGATCTCGCGCGCCCACAGGCCACCGCAATTGACGACATGCTCGGCATGGACCGTGCCCTGTTCGGTGACGACGTTCCAGGTGCCGTCCGGCTGCTGTGTGAGATCGACGACGCGGTTGCGCAGCACGATCTCGGCGCCGAGTTTCTTCGCAGCCTTGGAGTACGCGATGGTCGTGCCGGACGGGTCGAGATGGCCTTCGACCGGGTCCCACATGGCCCCGACGAAATTGGTCTCGTCCATCAGCGGGAACATCGCCTTGGCTTCCGAAGGCGTGATCAACTCGGTGTCCATGCCGAGATAGCGGCCCTTGGCGTGGGCCAGCCGCAGGAAGTCCATGCGCTCCGGCATGTCGGCCATCATGACGCCGCCGGTCAGGTGCAGCGAGCAGGACTGGCCGGAAATCTCCTCGATTTCCTTGTAAAGCTGCACGGTGTAGGCCTGCAGCTTGGCGACGTTCGGGTCGCCGTTCAGCGTGTGGAAACCGCCCGCCGCATGCCAGGACGAGCCGGAGGTCAGCTCCGAACGCTCGATCAGCATGATGTCGGTCCAGCCAGCCTTGGCGAGGTGATAGAGCACCGAGCAGCCGACGACGCCGCCGCCGATGACAACCGCTTTTACGTGGGATTTCATGAAGATAGGTCCGTGTTGTGCAATGTGGAGTCAGAAATGAAAATTGGCGGCGGGCAGTTGCCCAACCGACCGATGATCAGAAATCCGTCGGCGCGCCGCCTTCGGCGCGGCGCTTCTCGACGAAGTCATTGAGTTCCTCGCGGATGGCCGGATCCATATAGGGCTCCTCGTAGGAGGCAAGGCGCTCCTTCCAGACCTTGTTGGTCCGCTCCATCGCCGTCGGCGAACCAGCCTCGGTCCAGGTCTCGAAGTTGCGCCAGTCGGACACGATCGGCGAATAGAAGGCGGTCTTGTAACGCGCCTGCGTGTGCGGGGTGCCGAAGAAATGGCCGCCGGGACCGACCGACTGGATGGCGTCGAAGCCGAGCGCGTCCTCGGAGAGGTCGAGCGGGGTGAGGAACTCGGCCACCATCTGCAAAAGATCTATGTCGAGGATGGTCTTTTCGTAGGAGCAGCGCAGGCCGCCTTCAAGCCAGCCGGCGCCGTGCATCATCAGATTGCCGCCGCCCTGGATGGCGCCCCACAGCGAGAACACGCTTTCATAGGCGGCCTGGGCGTCGACCGTGTTGGCGGCGCAGGTGTTGGAGGTGCGGTAGGGGATGTTGTAGCGGCGGGCAAGCTGGCCGCCGACAAGCTGCGCCTTCATATATTCGGGCGTGCCGAAGGCTGGCGCGCCGGACTTCATGTCGACATTGGAGGTGAAGCCGCCATAGCCGACCGGCGCGCCCTTCTTCACCATCTGCGCGAAGGCGACGCCGGAGAGGGCCTCGGCGTTCTGCTGCACCAGCGCGCCGGCGACGGTGACGGGCGCCATGGCGCCCGACAGCGTGAACGGCGTGACGATCACGACCTGGCCCATGCTCGACATCTGGATGATGCCTTCCATCATCGGCACGTCGAGCTTGAGCGGCGAATTGGTGTTGATGATGGTGAAGACCGAAGGCTCCTGCATCAGTTGCTCGCGGCTGATGCCGCGCGCGATGCGGGTGATCTCGATGCCGTCGACGTTGCGCTCCTTGCCGAGCGAATAGATGTGGAAGACCTTGTCGGTCAGCGTGGCGAGGTCGCGGATGCATTCCAGGTGCCGGACCGACGGATGGATGTCGATCGGCTCCACCGGATAGCCCCCGGTGCAGTGCAGGATGTTGTGCATCTGCGCCAGGCGCAGGAAGTTGCGGTAGTCGGCCTGGTTGCCGGGCCTGCGGCCGCGGTCGAGGTCGGAGCAGTTCGGCGCCGACGCCATCATCGACAGGATGACGTTGTTGCCGCCGAAACGCAGATTGTGCGCCGGGTTGCGGGCATGCAGCGTGAATTCCGAAGGACAGTGCGAGACAAGCTCGAGGATCATGTCGCTGTCGAAGCGCACGCGCTCCGAGCCTTCGCGCACGTCCGCGCCATGCGCCTTCATGATGCGGCGGGCTTCGTCGTGCAGGACGTCGACGCCGATCTCCTTCAGCACGCGCAGCGAGGCGAGGTGGATCGATTCCAATTCGTCGTCGGACACGAGCCTGGTCGGCGACAGCGGGTTCTTCAGCTGCCGGAAGGCGGGCTGCTCGAAAGCGGCCGAGCCGCCGGCGCGCTTTCCCGCGCGTCCGCCACGGCGGGCGCGATCTGTTGCCAATGCCGGTTCGGCGGGATGGAGGGCGGCAGTCATGAGAAGCCTCGTGAGGATGCGAAATTGGCGGCATAATGAACTGGCGGCAATGTCGCCGGTGAGGAGGCGGCGACCACTAGGGCGAGGGAAGCGACATGACGGAAGGGGAGCGGACTGGATCGCCGAATTGCTTCCGCTGAGGCATCAGGAGGGCTCTCGCCACTGATAATGATGCCGTGATTGTTCAATTGCGAGCCACGATGACCGCTTCCGTCCAGACCGCCGAAGATCGACCGCAATGGGCAGCCCTTGCCGGGGTCACGGCCGCGCTCGCCATGTTCGGCGCGGCGCAAGGGTTGAGCTCGCCGCTGTTCACCCTGCTGATGCAGGGCCAAGGCTTTTCGCCGGGCTTGATCGGACTGTCCGCGGCCATGATGCCGGTCGGGCTGATCCTGTCGGCGTCCTTCGTGCCGGCGGCCGTGCGGCTGGTCGGCGCGCGGAACCTGGCGGTCGGCTGCTCCCTGCTTGGTGCGCTGTGTTTCCTGGCTATTGGCTATCTGCAGAACTGGGTCGCCTGGTACGTCATCCGCTTCATCATCGGCGTGGTCATCAACCCGCTCTATGTGCTTGGGGAGGTCTGGGCGCTGTCGCTGGCGCCGCCATCGCGGCGCGGGCGTGTCATGGGCGTGTTCAACACGCTGATGGGCGCCGGCTACGCGGCCGGGCCGTTTACCCTGACCCTTGTCGGCACCGCCGGCTGGGCGCCTTTCGGCGTCGGCATTGCCGGTTTCGCCCTTTGCGCGGTCATTCTGCGCCTCGTCTCCTCCAAGCTCACCGGTTTCGAGGACGATGGCCAGCCCGCCGGTAGTCTTGTCGGTTTCGCGCGGCTCGCACCGGCGCTGCTTTTGGCCGTGCTGGTCTCCGCCGCCGTTCAGCAGAGCACTTATGCGTTGGTGCCCGTCTTCGGCGCGGGCTACGGCCTGCCCGAAGCGACGCTTGCCGCCCTGGTGATGATGCTTTCGCTGGGCAACATCGTCCTGCAGATCCCGCTTGGCCTGCTCGCCGAACGCTTCGGCGGGCGGCCGATGATCCTCGCCTGCGCGGTGGCGACGACGGGCTGCGCGATCCTGTTGCCGCTGCTGATCGCCACGCCGCTGATCTGGGGCGTGCTGCTGGTGATGGGGGCGGTCGGCTACGGCGTCTACACGATGGCGCTGGTCGAGCTCGGCAGCCGCTTCAAGGGCTCGCTGCTGGTCACCGGCAATGCAGCCTTCGCGTTGCTGTGGGGCGTCGGCGGCATTGTCGGCCCGCCCGGCGCCGGGGCCCTGATGCAGGCGATCGGCCCGCTCGGGCTGCCTGCCGTCATCGTTGGGCTCGACGTTCTGCTGGTGGCGTTCGCCTTGTACCGTACCTTGCAGCGTCAGCGCTCCTGACAGGGACTGGCTGGAACATGCGCTTTCGCCGCCAGTTGGCTCTTACGGCAGCCGGCCATACCGGCTAAGCCTCCAGGCGATTGGAGCAAGACCGATGGCTCTGGCTGGTTCGGAGAGCGGCGAGACGGTGCAGTGGGCCGCGATCACCGGCGTGATCGCGACCGTGTCTGTCTTCGCCATCGCGCAAGGACTTTCCTATCCGCTCCTCAGCTTCATCCTGCAGCGTCAGGGCGTTTCGCCGGCGATGATCGGGCTGTCGGCGGCGATGACGCCGGTCGGCTTCATCTTGTCCTCGCCGCTGATCCCGGGATTGGCACGCCGGTTCGGGGCAGGGCGCACCGCGCTCACTTGCGCCGCGCTATCAGCGCTGGTGCTGGCGCTGGTCGGCTGGACACCAAATGTCTATCTGTGGTTTCCGCTGCGCCTCCTGATCGGCGTCGTGACCAATCCGCTCTATGTCTTGAGCGAAATCTGGGTGATTGCGCTAGCGCCGCCGGCGCGGCGCGGCCGCGTCATGGGCATCTATTCGACAATCATCTCGGCGGGCTTCGCGGCCGGACCGCTCTGCCTGCTTGCCGTCGGCACCGAAGGCTGGCCGCCTTTCCTGGTCGGCATTCTGGCCTTCCTCTTCTGCGGCGGTTGCCTGGCCGTGGTGGTGAAGCGGCTGCCGAAGGTCGACGAGGCCGATAACAAGGTTTCGGTGCTGGGCTTCATACCCTTGGCCTGGCTGCTTCTGTCGGCGGTCGTGGTGGCGGCCGGGTTCGAGCAGGCTATACTCGCGCTGCTGCCGGTCTATGGAACGCATCACGGCATTCCCGAGGCGCGCATGTCGGCGCTGCTGTCGGTGATGATCGCCGGCAACATCGCCATGCAGGTGCCGCTCGGCCTCCTCGCCGAAAAACTGACGGCGCGCCTAGTGCGGTTCGGCTGCGTGGCGGTGACCATCTTTGGATGCGCGCTTTTGCCGGCGCTGATCGAGACGCCGCTGATCTGGGGCTGCGTCTTTATCTGGGGCGCCGTTTCCTACGGCATCTACACGATGTCGATCATCGAGCTCGGCGAACGCTTCACCGGCTCGGCGCTGGTCGCCGGCAATGCCGCCTTCTCGCTGATGTGGGGTTTTGGCGGCATCATCGTGCCGCCGCTCACCGGTGGCGTTATGGATGTCATCGGCGCCGCCGGCCTGCCGGTCACGCTTGGCGCAATCTGCGCGGCGCTGGCGGCGGCGACGATCGCGCGCCGGCGGGTTTTGTAATCGGTCCCGACATGGCTCTTGAATATCAAGGCAGCGAACGCGATGTAGGCGGGGCCGCCAGATGGAGACCTGCATGACCAGCACGATGACCAGAACCCAGCCCGAGTTGACCGCCAACGATCCCTACCTCTGGCTTGAGGATCGCAACGGCAAGGAAGCGCTGGACTGGGTCCATCGCCAGAATGCGCTGGCGGTCGCCGAACTGCAGGGCGATCCTTCCTATCAGGCGACATTCGAAACCGCGCTCGACCTGATGACCGCGGAGGACAATATGCCGGTCGGGGCCGCGCTTGCCGGCCATGTCTATAATTTCTGGCAGGACAAGACCAACGCGCTTGGACTGTGGCGGCGCACGTCCGTCGCTTCCTACAAGACCGACAAGCCGGAGTGGGAGACGATCATCGATTTCGACCAACTCTCGGCGAAGGAAGGCATCAAATGGGTGTTCGGCGGGGCGAGCCGGCTCTATCCCGATTTCAACCGCTGCCTGCTCCACATGTCGCCCGATGGCGGCGACGCCAGCGAGATGCGCGAGTTCGACATCGCGACGAGGTCCTTTGTCGATGGCGGGTTTTCCGCGCGCGCCTCCAAGTCGGGCTTTTCCTGGCTGGACAAGGATACCGTCATCGTCTCCGCCGCTTTCGAGGAAGACGACAAGACGCAGTCCGGCTATCCGCGCGTGATCAAGCTGTGGCGGCGCGGCACCAAGCTCGAGGACGCGACGCCGATCTTCGAAGGCGAAAAGCAGCATCTCGCGGTCGGTGGCGGCGTGGAGCATGACGGCGACAAGCGGCATGTGCTGCTCGGCAAGACGCTCGACTTCTTCACCTCGCACAGTTTCCTGCGGCTGGCTTCGGGCGAGAACCGGCGCATCCCGCTGCCCGACGACGCCACCGACACGGCGATCTTCAAGGGCCAGCTTATCTTCGGCGTGCGCAGCCCCTGGACGGCGCCGGACGGCACGCGCTGCCTGCCGGATGGGCTCTATTCGGTCGATTTCGATCGCTGGATTGAAACGGGTGCGTTCGAACGGATCGAGACGCTCCTCGAACCGGAGCACCGCGTTTCCATTGCGGGCCTCGCCAGGACGCAGGACCGGCTGTTCATCAACCTGATGGACAATGTGCGCGGTAAGGTCATCGCCTGCGACCGCGCCGCAGATGGCTGGTCGCTGAAACGGATCGCGCTGCCCGACAACGGCAATGTCGGCATCAGCCATGTCGAGCATTTCGGGTCGAGCGTCTCCTTCTCCTTTACCGATTTCCTGACGCCAAGCTCGATCATCTGGTCGGACGACAATGGCGAGACGCTTAAAACGGTGAAGTCGCAGCCGGCCCGCTTCGACGCCTCGCCTTATGTTTCGGAGCAGTTCGAGGCGCGCTCGAAGGACGGCACGATGATCCCGTATTTCGTGGTGCGGCGCCGCGACCAGAAAGGGCCGGTCCCGGCATTGCTCTACGGCTATGGCGGTTTCGAGGTGCCGTTGCTGCCGGGCTATGCCGGCATCCGCGGCAAGCTTTGGCTGGACAAGGGCAACGCCTATGTCCAGGCCAACATCCGCGGCGGCGGCGAGTTCGGTCCGGCCTGGCACCAGGCCGCGCTCAAGGGCAAGCGCCAGAACGCCTTCGACGATTTCGCTGCCGTCGCCGAGGATGTGGTCAAGCGCGGCATCACCACGGCGGCGCAGCTCGGCATCCACGGCGGCTCCAACGGCGGCCTGCTCACCGGCACGTCGCTGACGCAGCGGCCGGAGCTGTTCGGCGCCGTCATCATCGACGTGCCGTTGCTCGACATGCTGCGCTACACCGAACTGCCGCCCGGCGCCTCGTGGATCGCCGAATATGGCGACCCGTCGAAGCCGGAGGAGGCGGCCTGGCTCGGCGCCTATTCGCCCTATCAACATATCGCGGCCGATGCCGCCTATCCGCCGGTGCTGTTGATGACTTCCACCGCGGACGACCGGGTCCATCCCGGACATGCGCGCAAGATGGCGGCGCGGCTGCAGGAGGCAGGTCACGGCCAGACGCTGTTCTTCGAGGAAACCGAAGGCGGCCATGGCGGGCGCGGCGACCGCCGGCCACAAGCGGCGCAGACGGCGATGCGCTATATGTTCCTCAAGAGGTCGCTCGGCAAGACTGCCTGACCGGGATGGCTTGAATTTTGGGGCTCAGGCGGCATAAGCTGCCGTCATGATCCGCTTCAGCACATCAGGCGCCTTCGGGGTCGCGGTGACGCCGTCACCGCGGACGCTGCGCGCCGAGCTTTTGCGGCTGTGCGCCCGCATCGGCTATTCGCCGCCTGCCTTCCTCTGACGAATCCGCCTCCGGCTCCCGCCGGATTGGTTCAAGAGGAAAGATCAAACCCATGACCTATCAGAATTATTCGCTGAAGCAGCTTCAGCAGATCGATGCCGCGCATCACCTTCATCCCTTCACCGACCACAAGGAACTGCGTGAGGCAGGCTCACGCATCATTACCCATGCCAACGGCCCGTTCATCTACGATGCCGACGGCACCGAAATCCTCGATGGCATGGCGGGCCTGTGGTGCGTCAATGTCGGCTATGGCCGCGACGAGCTGGCCGAGGCGGCTTACGCGCAGATGAAGGAGCTGCCTTACTACAACTCCTTCTTCAAATGCTCGACGCCGACGCCGGTGCTGTTGTCGAAGAAGCTGGCGGAACTCGCGCCCAAGCATGTCAGCCAGGTCTTCTACGGCTCGTCCGGTTCGGAGGCCAACGATACGGCGCTCAGGCTTGTCCGCCACTATTGGGCGCTCGAAGGCAAGCCCGAGAAGAACCGCATCATCTCGCGCAAGTCGGCCTATCACGGCTCGACGATCGCCGGCACGTCGCTGGGCGGCATGGAGCCGATGCACAAGCAGCTCGGCGGCGCGGTGCCCAACATCGTCCATGTGATGATGCCCTATGCCTATGAGCTCGCTCTGCCCGGCGAAAGCGACCATGATTTCGGCATCCGCGCGGCGAAGGCGGTCGAGGATGCAATCCTCGAAGCAGGGGCCGACAAGGTCGCCGCCTTCATCGGCGAACCGGTGATGGGCGCGGGCGGGGTGAAGATCCCGCCGATGAGCTACTGGCCGGAAGTCGAGCGCATCTGCCGCAAATACGATGTGCTGTTGATGCTGGACGAAGTCATCACCGGCTATGGCCGCACCGGCGAATGGTTCGCGGCACAGACGTTCGGGGTCGAGCCCGACACCATCACCACCGCCAAGGCGCTGACCTCGGGCTACCAACCGCTGTCGGCGCTGCTGGTCGGCGATCGTGTGGCGAGGACGCTGGTCGAAAAAGGCGGCGAATTCTATCACGGCTACACCTATTCCGGTCATCCGGTGGCCTGCGCGGTGGCGCTCAAGAACCTTGAGATCATCGAGAAGGAAGGGTTGGTCGAGCGCGTCAAGAACGACACCGGCCCCTATTTCGCGCAGGCGCTGCAGGAACGCATCGCGGGCCACAGGCTGGTCGGCGAGGTGCGCTCGATAGGCCTGATGGGCGCGATCGAGATCGTCAAGGACAAGGCGACCAAGGAACGCTATCTGCCGTCAGGAAGCGCTGCCGTCGTCGTGCGCGACCATGCGGTCGCGAACGGCATGATGATGCGGGCCACCGGCGACACCATGATCCTGTCGCCGCCGCTGATCTGGACGCGCGACACGATCGACATGGCTTGCGAACGCATCGCCAAGGCGCTCGATCTCGCGGACGCGGATTTGCGGAAGCGGTAATTGGACTTCGGGCGCTCTTCGAAGAGGGGCGCCCGTTCGATCTCGATGTTCCAGAAACGCAAAAACCGCGTCCCTTCGGGAACGCGGCTCTGCCAAATACGCATGGCATTTCGCTACAGGAATACTTGCGAAACTTACGGGCTCCGGTACGCGAGACCTGATCCGGAGCGCCGGGCAGACGCGATGTCCGCCTCGCAGTCCGTTTTAAAGGCACATCGTTACCGGTGAGTTAGCGAGACCTTAAGCAAATCTAAATTTGCCGGCTTCTGACCGGCGGATATCGAAAATAACCTTAGAAAATCAGTATCTTACGCCGGATTTCCGCGCAGGAAATTAATAATTCCGGAAAAATCGGCGCCGGCATGACCTTGGGCGTTGAACAAGGCATAGAGCTGCGTGGCTTCGGCGCCGAGCGGGGTCACGGCGCCCGCGCCCTGCGCGGCTTCCTGCGACAATTTCAGGTCCTTTAGCATCAGGGCCGCGGCAAAGCCGGGCTTGTAGTCGCGGTTGGCCGGCGAGGCCGGAACAGGGCCGGGGACCGGGCAATAGGTGGTCAGCGACCAGCATTGGCCCGACGAGGTGGAGGCGACATCATACAGCGCCTGGTGCGACAGGCCGAGCTTTTCGGCGAGCACAAAGGCTTCGGCGACGCCTATCATCGAGATACCGAGGATCATGTTGTTGCAGATCTTCGCGGCTTGGCCGGCACCGTCGCCGCCGCAGTGAACGACACGCCCGGCCATCGGCTTCAGGATCGGCTCGGCGGCGGCGAAAGCGTCATCCGAGCCACCGGCCATGAAGGTGAGCGTGCCGGCCGCGGCGCCGCCCGTTCCGCCGGAAACCGGGGCATCGATCGACTGCAAGCCATGCCTGGCGGCAATCGCATGCGCCTTGCGCGCCGATTCGACATCGATCGTGGAGGAATCTATGAACAGCGCGCCTTTCTTTGCCTTGGGCGCGATGTCCTCATAAACCGACAGCACATGCTTGCCGGCCGGCAGCATGGTGATGACGACATCGGCGTCCTTCACCGCGGCGACGGCATTGGCCATGACTGTAATGCCGTGCTCTTTCGCAACCGTGAGGTTTTCAGGCACAAGGTCGAAGCCCAGCACCGCATGCCCCGCCTTGACCAGATTGGCGGCCATCGGATTGCCCATATTGCCCAAGCCGATGAAGGCGATCGTTGCCATAGTAGTGCTCCCGTGATTTCAGTAGGCAGTAGGCAGTAGGCAGTAGGCAGTAGGCAGTAGGCAGTAGGCAGTCTATTCAGGTGCGAGTTTGATAATAAGCTGGCGAAGCATTTTTCCGATGGCTTCTGTGGCTGACAGCATATGATGAACCTCATCACGAGTGGTCAGGCCGACGCGCGTTCAGCGATCTGGAGATGCGTTTCAAGCTCCTTTAGAGAGCCTTGGGCTATCCTGAGAAACTGCTGGTAAGAGCCGGTGTTATCTCGGCCGTAACCTTCCGCAATGTTTGCAGGGATAGATGTGGCTGAGCGGCGAATTTGGCTGGTCAGCCCATACAATTCCTCTTTTGGCCATGCCTTGGTCAAGGAGTAGGTAGCCACAGCCAAATCAATGGCCTGCTGCCAGACGATCAAATCCTTGTACGAGTTTATCTTGCCGATCATCTTTCCCTACTGCCTACTGCCTACTGCCTACTGCCTACTGCCTACTGCCTACTGCCTACCAATCAGCGCCCGCGCGATGATGACGCGCATGATCTCGTTGGTGCCTTCGAGGATCTGGTGGACGCGCAGGTCGCGCACCAGCTTCTCGATGCCGTAATCGTGCAGATAACCATAGCCGCCATGCAGCTGCAGCGCCTGGTTGGCGACATCGAAGCCGATATCGGTGACGAAGCGCTTGGCCATCGCCGACCATTTGCCGGCGTCCGGCGCCTTGCGGTCGAGCTTGGAAGCGGCGGCGTAGAGGAAGATGCGGGCCGCCTGCAGCTCCGTCTCCATGTCGGCCAGCCTGAACTGCAGTGCCTGGAACTGGTTGATCTTGGAGCCGAAGGCCTTGCGCTCGGCCGTGTAGGCCAGCGCCTTGTCGAGCGCCGACTGCGCGCCGCCCAGCGAACAGGCGGCGATGTTGAGCCGCCCGCCATCGAGCCCCACCATGGCAATGCCGAAGCCGGCGCCTTCCGCGGCAAGCAGGTTTTCGGCCGGCACCTTGCACTCCTCGAAGATGACCTGGCGGGTCGACTGCATGTGCCAGCCCATCTTGTGCTCGTTGGCGCCGAAGGAAAGGCCGGGTGCGTCCTTCGGCACGACGAAGGTCGAGATGCCTTTCGGACCGTCGGCACCGGTGCGCGCCATCACGACATAAAGGTCGCTGTCGCCAGCGCCGGAGATGAACTGCTTGGCGCCGTTCAAGACATAGTCGCCGCCGCTCTTCATCGCGCGCGTCTTAAGCGCCGCTGCGTCCGAGCCCGAGCCGGGCTCGGTCAGGCAATAGCTCGCCAGCCATTCCATCGAGGTCAGTTTCGGCAGGAAGCGCTGGCGCTGCTCGTCGCTGCCGAAGCGGTCGATCATCGAGGCCGCCATGTTGTGGATGGAAATGAAAGAGGAGAAGGCCGGGTCGGCGTGGGCCAGAGCCTCGAAGATCAGCACCGCATCGAGCCGCCCAAGCGCCGAGCCGCCGACATCGTCGCGCACATAGATGCCGCCGAGGCCGAGCGGCCCGGTCTCACGGATCACATCGGCGGGGAAGTGCTTTGCCTTGTCCCAGTCGAGCGCATTGGGCGCAACGCGGTCCGCCGCGAAGGCCTGGGCCATCTCCTGGATGGCGCGCTGTTCCTCACTGAGTTCGAATTGGCCAGTGCCCGCATCGACTGCCGCGTCCATGGCGTGCTCCCTGTCGTTTCAGGCCTTCTGGCCTGTCGTTTTTGGCTTTGCGCGCCGTTCAATCTAGACCAATGATGCCGCCGCGCAACCCGGCCTCCTGCGGACCGGTTGTGCATGGATTGACCAACGGAGCCCTGCGTGCCGACAATTTTCGATGAGTTGCTGGACCGGTTCCACGCCTATCTCGCCGGCGCCGACAATAATCTGGTCGCGGACGAAGTCGCGCGCATCGGCTGGGACATGCCTGTCCGTTCGCTCGAACCGCGGGCGCTTGGCTGCCTTGGCTATCTCGATCGCATCGCCGAGCTTGCGCCGGCCGACGCCAAGCCGCTGGCGCGGTTCGTTGCCGACCATCGGGATGAGTTACGCTGGGGGCAGACCTATACCGCCGCCGATTTCGGGCAGGGCTTTGTCGACAATTACGGCTGGCTGGAAGTGTTCGGCACGCGCGGGCATTTCGTCAATGACGCGGTTGCGGCCGGGCTGCTGATTCTCGGGCCGGACATCGTCTATCCCGACCATCACCACATCGCCGAGGAAATCTACGTCCCGCTGACCGGCGGCACGGAATGGCGGATGGGCGAGGGGGACTTTCAATTTCGCGACGCCGGCGAGGTCATTCACCACGCCTCCAACGTCAGCCATGCCATGCGCACGGGCAAGGAGCCGCTGATGGCTCTCTATCTCTGGCGCGGCGGGCCGCTGGCGCAGAAGTCGACGATCGGCTCGGGAGGCAGAGGCTGATGGCCCAGGCGATCATGCTGCAGGGCACCGGCTCGGATGTCGGCAAGACGGTGCTGGTCGCGGGGCTTTGCCGCGCCGCGAAGAATCGCGGGCTGAAGGTCAGGCCGTTCAAGCCGCAGAACATGTCGAACAACGCCGCCGTCGCCGACATTCCCGGCGGCGACAAGGCCGGCGAGGGCGAGATCGGTCGCGGGCAATGGCTGCAGGCGCTGGCCTGCGGCGTCCGGCCGACTGTCCATATGAACCCGGTGCTGCTCAAGCCGCAGAGCGATATCGGCTCGCAAGTGGTGGTTCAGGGCAAGGTCTATGGCGAGGCGCGGGCGCGCGACTACCAGGCGATGAAAGCCGGACTGATGGATGCGGTGCTCGATTCCTGGGCCAAGGTGGGCGACGGCGCCGACCTGGTGATCGTCGAAGGCGCGGGCTCGCCAGCCGAGATCAACCTCCGCAGCCGCGACATCGCCAATATGGGTTTTGCGACGCGCGCACATGTGCCGGTGATCCTGGTCGGCGACATCGACCGCGGCGGCGTTATCGCGTCCGTGGCCGGCACGCATCTCATCCTGCCGGAGGAAGACCGGCGCATGATCGCCGGCTATCTCATCAACAAGTTTCGCGGCGATGTGTCGTTGTTCGACGACGGGATCAAGGCGATAGAAATCTTCACCGGCTGGCGCTGCTTCGGCATCGTGCCCTGGCTGAAGGCGGCCGGCCGGCTGCCTTCGGAGGATTCGGTCGTGCTCGAGCGCCTCGCTTCCGGCGAGAAACGGGCGCTGAAGGTGGCTGTGCCGATGCTGGCGCGCATCGCAAATTTCGACGATCTCGACCCGCTGAAAGCCGAGCCGCAAGTCGAGGTCGTGTTCGTGCCGCCGGGCAAGAAGCTGCCGGAAGATGCCGGGCTGGTTGTCGTCCCTGGCTCGAAGTCGACGATCGGAGACCTGCTCAAATTCCGCGAGAACGGCTGGGACCGGGATCTTCTCGCTCACCGCAAGCGCGGCGGCTATGTGGTCGGCATCTGCGGCGGCTACCAGATGCTCGGCCGCATGGTGCGCGATCCCGACGGCATCGAAGGCAGCGTCACCGAAGCCGAAGGCCTCGGCCTGCTCGATATCGAAACGGTGATGGAGCCCGAAAAGACCGTGCGCAATTCAAGCGCACATTCGGTGCAGTTCGGCCTGCCGCTCGAAGGCTACGAGATCCATCTCGGCCGCACCACCGGCCCGGACACGGCGCGGCCGTCGACGATCCTCAACGGTGTCGAGGACGGCGCGGTTACCGCCGACGGCAAGGTGATCGGCACCTATCTGCACGGGCTTTTTTCCGCCGACGCTTTTCGCGCCGCCTACCTGGAGAGCCTTGGCGTCAGGGGAGGCGGCATCGACTATCGCGCGGACGTCGAGAGGGCGCTGGACGAGGTCGCGTCGGAGTTGGAGAGGCATCTCGACTGTGACACGATTTTTGGGCTGGCGCGATAGGTCAGTTCCACCGCAGGGGGACTGGACCGGCCGGATGTGCCTGAGGATCGCGTGCGTTGGCGATTAGCCGAGCCGTTCATGCGGTCGTCATTCTATGGCGGAGCAAGGAGCGAAGCGACGCGCGCAGATCATAGAACCCATTCCGTGACGTCAAGGTGTTGCAAGGGTGCAGAATTCTGTTCCGCTGCATTCTTCGGCGAAAGTAACGGAATGGATCCTCGGGTCTGCGCGCGTCGCTTCGCTCCTGCTTCGCCCGTGGATGACGAAGTTCAGGCGCTGTTGCCAATCCCCAACGTCGGTGAGACTTCCTACGCCTTCTCCCCCGCCTTCGGCCAATAGGTGCCGAAGGACCAGACATTGCCTTCCGGGTCGAGGCAGATGAACTCGCGGCTGCCATAGTCGCGGTCTACCAGTTCCTGGATGATTTTCGCGCCGGCTTTCTTCGCCTTGGCATAGGTGGCATCGGCGTCGTCGACGGCGATGTAGATCGACTTGCCGCCGCCGCCGGGCTCGCCGACCATCTTGCCGTAATCGTCGTCGCGCGCCGTGCCCAGCATGATCATCGAGGAACCGAAAGTGAGCTCGGCGTGGTGGACGATATCGCCCTCGCCATAGCGGGCGCGCAGTTCGAAGCCGAAGGCTTCGCTGAGCCAGTCGATCATCTTAGCGGCGTTCCTGTAGCGCAGGGCCGGATAGAGACGGGGTGCTTCGTTTGCTGTCGGCATGACAATCTCCCTGTGTCGGTTGATGAATGCCAGCCTGTGCGAAAGCGGTTTCCGCGTCTTGAAGAAATGTTACCTCGGTCAGGCCTAAATCGACGCCGCGAGCCGGGTCGGCGTTTCGCCGGCAAGCTGGCGGAATTCGCGCACCAGATGCGCCTGGTCGGCGTAGCCGCAATCGGCGGCGATGCCGGCCCAGTCGTCTTCCTGCCGCCTGGACAGCGAGAGCGCGCGGTTGAAGCGCACGATGCGCGACAATGTCTTCGGGCCGATGCCGATCGTGTCGGTGAATCTCGCCGCCAGATGCTTGCGGCTCCAGCCGATCTCGCCGGCGAGCGCCGAAACACGGGTGCGGCCGCCCGACATGATGACTGTTCTGTACGCCCAGGCGATTTCGGGCGAAAGCGCATTCGCCTCCGCAAGTCGGCCGGCGATGAAGCCCTCGGCAATGTCGAAGCGCGCGTTCCAATCCGATGCCTCGCCAAGCCGTTCGCGCAATGCCATGCCGTCAAAGCCCAGCGCGTCGTCCAACCCGACCATGCGATCGCGCAACTCGCTCATCGGCAGGCCGAAGAACCGCCTGGCGCCAAGCGGCGTGAAATTGACCTGGACGCAGCAGGAGCCGCCGAAGGATTCGACCATGACCGGCCCAGCATAGAGACCGGCGGCGAAACTGGCGTAGCGATCGTTGTCGCCCGGGCTGTGACCGAGGCCGATGGCGAAGGCTTCGGCGAAGCTGATCACCAGCGGCACGGTCAGCGAAGCATATTCGACGATGCGGAAATGGCCGGGCAATGTCTCGCGATAGCCGCAGATATCCGTGACAATGCCGGCCAGCGAGGCGGGGGGCTTGCGCCGCACCATCTCGAAATGGATGGTCGGAGAGCGGTTATCCTGTCGAAGGCGCTCTGTCTCGTCGGACATGCCGAGAGCCTATCAGAATATGCTCGCAAGAATCAAAAGCGCCCGGCAGGGCCGGGCGCTCCGAGTTGCCTGAGATTGGCTATTAACGGTTAACGCAATTCGGGACGGAAAACTTTTCCTGGAATTGCTTTAGGTGCCGCGCATCAAACAGCCGGCGGCAAGCACGATATAGGCGATGAGCATGATCCAAACGGACGCAAGCGGAATGAATGCAAGAACGCCAAGCGCGGCGATAAGGCCGATGACGGCGATGACCAACGAAATAATGAACACGATCTGGGTGGGCGCACTGAGATTCATGTCTGGTCCCTCCAACCTGATTCGCAACACCCGAATTCTACCAGCATGCGCCTCACATACCAATGAGCTGGCGTAAGGGATTGGCCGGATCGGCCAGCAGCTTCACAGCGAGCGCCAGGCAGACGACCACCAGCAACGGCTTGATCAGCTTGGCGCCGATGCGGATGGCAAGGCTCGCGCCGACACGGGCGCCGATGAACTGCGCCACGCCCATCATCAAGCCGATCTTCCAATCGATGACGCCGACGGCGGCGAAGACGACGAAACCGCCGATGTTGGAAGCGAAGTTGAGCAGCTTGGTATGCGCCGTCGCCTTGAGCACGCCGTAGCCGGCAAGGGTGACGAAGGCGAGCATGTAGAAGGAGCCGGCGCCGGGACCGAAGACGCCGTCATAGAAGCCGATCAGCGGCGGGATGATCAGCCCGAACAGGAAAGGCGATAGCCGCTCGGCGCGGTCGACGTCGTTCATGTTCGGCTTCAGCGCGAAATAGAGGGCGATGGCGATCAGGAGCAGCGGCAGCAGGGCGCGCAGGAAATCGCCGGGCACGACCGTCGCTAACAGGGCGCCGACCGCGCCGCCGACAAGCGCCAGCAGCGCCGACGGCAGCTGGCGGCGCAGGTCGACCTGACCGTTGGCGGCATAATGGATGGTGGCCGAGCCGGACCCGAACATGCCCTGCAATTTGTTCGTGCCAAGTGCCGCGACCGGCGAAAAGCCGGCGAGCAGCAGCGCCGGGATCGTGATCAGCCCGCCGCCGCCGGCGATCGAGTCGACGAAGCCGGCGGCAAAGGCGGCGGCGATGAGGATGAGGACGGTCTGCAGGGTAAGGTCGATCATCGGGGAGGGGTGTTTGGAAGGAAGCCGCAGCTTCCATCACGCCCCACCAGTTTGCGCAAGACCAATTCCACGCCTAAACGCTCACACTTTTCCTGGAATTGCTCTAACAATCCAATCGGAATCGCAAAGGGAGCTTGGTGGCGATGGCGCTGCTCGACCAGATACGTTCGATCTTCGACGGTGACCCGGGTGTGCGCAAGGTGGCGGACGACCCGGTGCTGTCGGCGGAACTCTTGATGCTGTTCCGCATGATCCTGGCCGACGGCTCGGTCTCGGAGAGCGAGATGGTCGTCTTCCGGCATATCTGCAAGGAAGCCTTCGGCATTCCGGAGGCCTCGATCGACAGCGTCATCGAATATCTCAACGATTATGGCTACGAGACCAATGGCTCGCAGGCGATCGCGCTGTTCCGCGACCTCGATGTCGAGCGCCGAAAGCTGCTTGCGCGCCACATGGCTGAGATCGCCAAGGCCGATGCCAAGCTGGCGGAGAGCGAGGTGAAGCTCCTGCGCCGCACGCTCGACCTGCTCGACATCAGCCCCGTCGATTTGGTGAAGCCGGAGAGCTGAAGCAATTCCAGGACAAGCGTGAGCGTTTAAGCTCAGCGACTTCGCCGTAGCCTTCTGCCCGGAATTGCGTCAAAAAGAGGAGGCTGGCTCACCCCTGTTCCTGCATGCGCCGCGCGATGGCGCGGTGAAGGTCGGGCGCCGCCGCGACCAGCGCCTGCGCCGCTTCCGAGCGCGGATGGTCGAGCACTTCGGCCGCCCGGCCGCGTTCGACGATCTTGCCCTCATGCATGACCAGCACTTCGTCCGCCATGGCGCGGGCGACCGTCAGGTCATGGGTGATGAAGAGATAGGCGATGCCGAGCTTCTGATTGAGCTCGGCGAAAAGGTCGAGGATCTGGGCGCGGATCGAGACGTCCAGCGCCGAGACCGGCTCGTCGGCGACCACCAACTTCGGCCGCGTGATGATGGCGCGGGCGATCGACAGGCGCTGGCGCTGGCCGCCGGAGAACTCATGCGGGTATTTGTCCATGTCGCGCCGCCCAAGGCCAACTTCATCGAGCGCATGCGCGACCATCTCGCGGCTCTCAGCCTTTGCCGGCTGCTTTTCCAGAAGATGCAGCGGCTCGGCCACCAGCTTCTCCACCTTCTGGCGCGGGTCGAAGGAGCCGTAAGGATCCTGGAACACCACCTGCATGTCGCGCCGGGCCGGCCTCAGCGCAGATTCCGGCCTGCCGGTGATGGCCTCGCCGCGAAAGCGGATCGTGCCCGCCGTCGGCTTGTCCAGGGCGAGGATCATGCGGGCAAGCGTGGACTTGCCGCAGCCCGAGCGGCCGACCAGCGCCACCGATTGGGCGGGCTCGATGGTGAGCGAGACATCCTCGACGGCGCGGATCGATTGCGCCGGCCGAAACAGGGATATGCGCCGTCCCGGATAGTCCCGGCCGACGTTTTCGACTTCGAGCAAGGGTTTTGCCGAGCCGGCAAGGTGCGGTTTCGAGCGCGCCGGCACATGCATGGAGGCCAACGCCAGCTCGCGCGTGTAGGGATGCTGTTGCTCCGACAGCGTGCGTGCGGTGTCGCCGGCCTCCGTCACCTCGCCGTGACGCAGGATAGTCAGCCGATCGGCCATCTCGGTCACAACCGCGAGGTCGTGCGAGATGAGCAGGAGTCCCATGCGGTTTTCCCTGACCAGATTGCGTAAAAGGTCGAGGATCTGGGCCTGCAGCACCACGTCGAGCGCCGTCGTCGGCTCGTCGGCGATCAGCAATTTCGGTTTAAGCGCGCAGGCGATGGCGATGACGACGCGCTGGCGCTGGCCGCCTGACAGTTCGTGCGGGTAGCGCGACAGCGGGAATTTGGCCTCCGGCAGCCCGACGCGATCGAGGATCTTTCGCGCGCGGTCCTCGGCCTCGGCGCGGCCCGCCCTGGTGTGCCAGCGGATGCCTTCGGCGACCTGCTCGCCGATGGTCTTGACCGGGTTCAGCGCCGTCATCGGTTCCTGGAACACCATGCCGATGTCATCGCCGCGCAGGGCGCACATCTGGTCTTCGCTCGCGGCAAGGATATCGATGCCGTCGAAGGCGACGCGGCCTTCGGCGCGGGCCAGATGCGGCAAAAGCCGCATGATCGTCAGCGCTGTCATCGACTTGCCGGAGCCGGATTCGCCGACCAGGCCGACCACCTCGCCGGGCGCGATTGTCAGCTCGACGCCTTTCAGGATCGGCGTATCACCGATCGAAAGCGACAGGTTTTCGATCTCGAGCAGGCTCATCGGCGCCGCCGTGATTTTGGATCGAGGATGTCGGCAATGCCGTCGCCGAGCAGGTTCAGCCCGAGCACGGTGACGACGATCGCCATGCCGGGGAAGATCGCCATCCAGGGTGCGGTCACCATGCGCGTCTGCGCGTCGAACAGCATGCGGCCCCAGCTCGGCATCGGCGGCTGGGCGCCAAGGCCGACATAGGAAAGCCCGGCTTCGGCGAGAATGCCGAGCGCGAACTGGATCGTGCCCTGGACCAGCAGCAGCGTGGCGATGTTGGGCAGGATGTGCTCGACGGTGATGCGCGTCATGCCCTTGCCCGCGGCGCGCGCGGCAAGGATGAATTCGCGCGGCCAGATGGCCAAAGCTCCGGCCCGCGCCACGCGGGCGAAGACCGGGATGTTGAAGATGCCGATGGCGATGATGGCGTTGACGGCGCCCGGGCCGAAGATCGCGGTGATCATGATTGCCGAGAGCAAGGCCGGAAAGGCGAACACGAGATCGTTGACGCGCATCAGCGCCTCGTCGGCTATCCCGCCGCGCGCCGCCGCGAAGGTGCCAAGCGGCACACCGATGCCCATGCCGATGCCGACCGCGACCAGCGCGACGGCGATCGAATTGCGGGCGCCGACCATGATCATCGACAGGATGTCGCGGCCGAAATGATCGGTGCCGAACCAGTGCGCCCAGGAGGGCGCCTGCGTCTTGTCGGCGATCACCAGTTTTGTGACGTCGTAAGGTGTCCAGACGAAGGAGAGGAGCGCGACCGCCACGATTAGCAGCGTGATGACAAGCCCGATCAGGAAAGAGCGATTGCCAAAAGCCTTGGCCAGCACGCCGGCAAGGGTTTCCTCGGGCAGGTCGACGCGCATGGTCATTGCCGGCCTCTGAGGCGTGGGTCGACGATGGCGTAGGAGAAATCGACAACGAGGTTGATCAGGATCACGGCGGCGACCAGCAGCATGACGATGCTTTCGACGACGATTAGGTCGCGCTGGGTGATGGCCTGGAAGATCAGCCGGCCGAGGCCCGGCAGGTAAAAAACATTCTCGATGATGATGGTGCCGGCCAGCAGGAAGGCGAATTGCAGGCCGAGGATTGTCAGCACCGGGATCATGGCGTTGCGCAGCGCATGGCGCCAGAGCACGGCGCGATAGGGCAGGCCCTTGGCGCGCGCGGTGCGGATATAGTCTTCGTTGAGCACCTCGATCAGCGCCGAACGGGCGACGCGCCCCAGGATCGCCGCCTGCGGCAGCGCCAGGGCCACGGCCGGCAAGACCAAGGACTTCAACGCCGTCCAGATACCGGCGCCCCAGCCCGGAAAGCCGCCGGCCGGCACCAGACGCAGCCAGACGGCGAAGAGGTAGATCAGCATCAGCGCGAACCAGAAATTCGGCACGGCGACGCCGAGCTGGGCGGCGCCCATGGCCAGCGTGTCGCCGGCCCGGCCCTGGCGGCTGGCCGAGAACACGCCGACCGGGATGGCGATGACGGTCGAGAGCGCCAGCGCGATCAGCGCCAGCGGCAGGGAGACGGCGATGCGCTCGCGCACGAGGTCGATGACGGGGACCGAATAAGTGTAGGAGCGGCCGAAATCGAGGCTGAGCAAGCCCGCCGCCCAGTGCAGGTAGCGCAGGACCAGCGGCGCGTTCAGCCCCATCTGGTTGCGCAGCACCTCGACTTGGTCGGCGCTGGCATTGAGGCCCAGCATCAGGCGCGCCGGGTCGCCGGGCAGGATCTCCATGACCGCGAACACCACCATCGAGGCCAGCACCAGTGTGAGGGCCGCGATGATCAGGCGCTTTACGAGGTATGCGGTCATGGGAGGCGATCGGGCGATCGCGCCGGCCTCAATCCGTCCACTTCACCTTGGTGAGATCGTCAGCCTCGATCGGCCAGTTCGTCCACATGCCCTGCAGCTTGGCGTCCCAGACGCCAATCTTGGGCAGCTCGAACAGGTAGACGGCGGGCACGTCGTGCGCGAGAATCCTCTGTGCCTCACCCAGCAGCTCCAGCCTCTTGTCCTTGTCGACCGTGGTGCCGAGCTCCTCGATGACATCGTTGAACTTCGGATTGTCATACTGGAAATAGTAGCCGGGCCGCGAATAGATATCGATGTCGTTTGGCTCGACATGGGAAACGATCGTCAGGTCGTAGTCCTTGTTGGTGAAGACCTGGCTCAGCCACTCCGCCCATTCGACCGGAATGATCTGCAGATTGACCCCGATCTCCTTCAGTTGGGACTGAATCACCTGGCCGCCATCGCGTGCGTAAGGTACGGGCGGCAGCTTGATCGTGGCCGAAAAGCCGTTCTCCAACCCCGCTTCCTTCAGATACTCCTTGGCCTTGGCGATGTCGTGCGGGTAGACGCCGGTGAGATCGACATAGCCCGCATCGCCTGGCGAAAAATGAGAGCCGATCGGCTTTCCAAGACCGTTCGAGGCTGCGTCGATGATGGCACTGCGATCGATCGCCGAGGCGAGCGCCTGCCGCACCGCAAGCTTGTCGAAAGGTGGCTTCTTGTTGTTGATCGACAGGATTGTCTCGCCCTCGGTCGAGCCGATCACGACGCTGAAGCGCGGATCGGACTGGAGCTGTGCAAGCGCGTCTTGCGCGGGCATGTTGGCGAAAGCCTGGATGTCGCCCGAGAGCAATGCGGGGACAGCCGCGGCGGCGTCGGGCACGATACGGAATGTCGCCTTGTCGAGCGCGGCGGGCGTACCCCAGTAGTCCGAGTTCTTGACGAGCGTGATCTCGGAGCCTTTGGCCCAGTGATCGAGCTTGAATGGACCGGTGCCGATCGGCTTGTCCTTATTGCCGTCGGCCGACCCCTTCGCCACGATCACCGCCGCAACCTGGCCCATGTCGTAGAGGAAACTGCCCTGCGGCCCGTCGAGAGTGACCTTGACGGTCGACGGATCGACCGCCGTGACATCGGTGATGTGCGCAAAGAGCTGCTTTTGCGGATTGAGCGAATCCTTGGCGCGCGCTCGGTCCAGCGAGAATTTCACGTCGTCGGCGCTGAAGGCCGAGCCATCGTGGAACTTCACGCCGGAATGCAGCTTGAACGTGTAGACCTTGCCGTCGTCGGAGACGGCCCAGCTCTCGGCGAGAGCGGGCTCGACCTGGCCGTTGTCGTCGATGCGCGCCAGCCCTTCGAAGACATTGGCATAGGTGACTTCGCCGATGGCAGCGGCCGCGCCGGCGGTCGGATCGAGATGCGGCGGCTCGAGCACGATCCCGAGCGTGAGATCGGTGCGCGCGGCAAAGGCCGACGTGGCGGCGGCAAGCGACAGCGCAGCCGCGGCCAAGATGGTCTTCCACAGTTTCATCGCTGAACTCCCATTTGCTCAAACGTGCTCAAGCTGGCGGATAGAAGCGTGATTTCGCGCGCGAGTAAATCGCGTTTCATGCTGCCTTGCCTCGCCCGGCGGAATGTTTTTCCCACTGTCGTCCGATCAGTCCGTCGTTCCTCTCAAAAGCACATTGAGACCGATCGCCATCACCTTGGCCGATTCCACCATGTCGGCGATGCCCACCCATTCGTCCGGCCTATGCGCAAGGTCGAGAATGCCCGGGCCATAGGCGATGCAGTCATAGAGGTGGCCGATGCGCGCGACATGCTTCTGGTCGTAGGTGCCGGGCGAGATCACATAGTCGGGCTCGCGCTCGAACACCGCCATGATGCCTTTCGCGACAGCCTGCACCACCGGCGCGTCGCGCTCGGTCATCAGCGGCAGAACCTCCATCAGGTCGCGGATCTCGTAGTCGAATTTCTTGCGCTCGCGCTTCAGCCGCTCGAGGATGCCCGTGACTTCGCCTTTGACGGCGGCGATGTCCTCTTCGAGCAGGAAACGCCGGTCGATGGTGAGCCGGCAGGAATCCGGCACATTGGGCGAGGGGAGGCCCGGCCGGAAATCCTCGGTCTGGCCGCCATGGATGGAATTGATGTTCATGGTCGAGCGCCGGGCGCCCTCCGGCACCACCGGCATGCGCGTCATCTTGCGGTCGAGGGCCGGGAACAGCTCGTCCTCGAAGGCTTGCAGCACGGCGCCCATATGGCGCACCGCGTTGTCGCCGAGGAACGGCATAGAGCCGTGCGCGATCTCGCCCTTGGTCTCGATCTCGGCCCACCAGACACCGCGGTGGCCAAGGCAGATGCGGTCCTTGTTCAGCGGTTCGGGGATGATGACGTGGTCGACTTTCGGCTTCGAGAAATAGCCGAGCCGCGCCAGATGGGCGACGCCGCCGAAACCGCCGGATTCCTCGTCCGCCGTGCCCGATATCTCGATGGCGCCCGGAAAATCTGGATAAACCTCCATGAAGGCTTCGATGGCGATGACGGAGGCGGCCAGGCCGCCTTTCATGTCGCAGGCGCCGCGGCCATAGACCCTGCCGTCCTTCACCACGCCGGCAAAGGGATCGACGGTCCAGCCGTCGCCGGCCTCGACCACGTCGATATGCGAGTTGAAGTGCACGCAGGCGCCGGGCGAGCGGCCGTCGAAGCGGGCGACGACATTGACCCGCGGGTAGCGGTCGCTGTCGCCGGGCGCGCCTTCGGCACGGATGAACTCGGTTTCGAAGCCGCGTTTCCTGAGACGCGCGCCAAGAAACTCGGCGCATGGCCGGTAGGCCTCGCCTGGCGGGTTGACGGTCGGAAAGCGGATCAGGTCCGCGGTCAGCGCAACGAGGTCGTCGACCCGGTCCTCGACCGCCTTGAGAAGTCGTTCATTCATCCGGCGGATTGAAGAAGGAACGCAGCACTTTTGCAAGCAACCAGTCGCTCATTGCCACACGACGGTCCGGGCATGGACCAACACCTCGCCTAAACTTCAGAGGGTGCGTGGCGACGTGGCAACTATACCGCGAAAATCGTTCAAATTCGTCGCATTGGATTGGCGGAATCGTCAAGGAGTGTGTGGTACTTAACGCATCTGCCCGCAAAAAGATGGAAAAACCGCGCGAATGGCAGGGGGCAATCAAAGGGGTTTGATCGCATGAAAAAGTTCGTTCTCATGGCAACCGTGCTGGCAACCGCGTTGTTCGGCATGTCCGTCGCAAGCCGGGCGGCCACGCTGGTCGCCAATATCGACGTCTCGTCGCAGACCATGACCGTCAGCAAATACGGCCAGGTGGTCTATCGCTGGAGCGTGTCGACCGCGCGCAAGGGCTACTTCACTCCGCGCGGCAGCTATCGGCCGCAATGGACCGCCCGGATGTGGTATTCGCGCAAGTATGACAACTCGCCGATGCCCTATTCGGTGTTCTTCCACGGCGGCTACGCCATTCACGGCACGGGGTCGGTAAGAAATCTCGGGCGCCCGGCCTCGCATGGCTGCGTGCGCCTGCATCCGGCCAACGCAGCGACCTTCTATGCGATGGTCAAGGAAGTCGGCTTCGGCAACACGCGGATCGTCGTCGCCAACTGATCCGGGACGGCGGAGCGACCGGGTTACTGGCCGGCTGTCGTCCTCGCCTGTCCGCGCTTGCGGCGACGCCCGCTGATTTCCCAGCGCTTGTGGAACCACATCCACTGCCCAGGGTCCTCACGCACCCAGCGCTCGACCACATCGGTGAGCAGCTGGGTGGTGGCAGCGACATCGACACTGCCGCTTTCGCTGCGCGGCAAGGTCAGCCTGTCCTCTATTTCCAGACGGAAGCGGTTGCCCGGCAGCCTGACGCAGCGGGCGGGGTAGACATCGCAGTCATAGTGACGGGCCAGCATGCCGAGCATCGGGTTGCTCTGGCACCGGCGGTCGAAGAAAGTCGTGTCCACGCCGCCCGAGAATTTCTGATCGACCAGCACGCCGATATTGCCGCCCTTCTCCAGGATGGCGGCAAGGGCGAACGACGCGCCGGCGGCGGAGGGCAGCAGGGCACCCATCGAGGAGCGGCGCGTCGAGTGAATGTAGTCGGCGAGATACGGGTTGTTCGGCGGGCGAAAAAGCGCCGTGATGTTCATGCCGAACGTGGCTGCGGCCACCGGCAGCAACTCGAAATTGCCGAGATGGCCGGTGAACAGGATATGCGACTTCTTCTCATCGGCGATCTCGAGGAAATGCTCGACGCCGCGCACCTCGACCCGGCCCGGCTTCGAAGCGTTCGGATCGAAGTCGAACAGCGCGTCGAGGAAGATGTACTCGGCCGCGAGGCGGGCCATGTTGCCCCACATGTCGCGCGCGATGGCTTCGACCTCGGCGTCGCTCTTTTGCGGATAGGCAAGGCGCAGATTGTTGACCGCAACGCGATGGCGTCCGACCATCGGACCGATGCGGCGGGCGATGCGGTCGGCGAAATTGAGCGCGCTGTCCGGCGGCAGAAGGCGCAGCAGCGAGAGCAGAACGATAGCAAGCTTCGCGACCAGCCAATGCTCCAGCTGGCGCAGTCGCCGGCCGTAGCGGAACATGAAGTCCCGGCGGGCTTTCCTGAGCACCTTGCCGACCATCTTGTCTTAGGAAACGCGCAGGATGATCTTGCCGAAGACGTCGCGGCCTTCCATGCGCTTCAGCGCGGCGTCGATGTCGTCGAAGCCGACTTCGGTATCGATGACGGGGGCAACGAACCCCGCCGCCATCTTCTGCATGGCGTTGGCCATGTTCTCCATGCGGCAGCCGAAGGAGCCGAGCAGTTTCAGCTGCTGCTGGAAGAGCTGCATCAGGTTGACCTGCGTCGACACGCCGGAGGTCGAACCGCAGGTGACGAGACGGCCGCCGCGCTTCAAGGACAGCATGGAGCCGGCGAAGGTGTCGGCGCCGACATGCTCGAACACGACGTCGACGCCCTTCTTCCTTGTCAGCTTGCGCACCACGCCTTCGAAACGATCCTCGCGGTAGTTGATGACATGGTCGGCGCCAAGTGCCTTGGCCTTGTCGATCTTGTCGTTCGAGCCGACCGTGGTGATCACCGTGCAACCCATCTTCTTGGCGAGTTGGATGGCAGCGGAGCCGATGCCGGAGCCGCCGGCATGGACGAGAATGGTTTCGCCCGGTTCCAGCTTCGCGTTGTCGAACAGCATGTGCTCGACCGTGCCGAAGGTGACCGGCGCGACCGCCGCGCCGATTTCGGTGACGCCGGGAGGCGCGGGCACCAGAAGGCGCGCCGGCAGGTTGATCTTCTCCTGGGCAAAGCCGTCGAGATGGAAGCCATGGACGCCGGAAACATGCTCGCAGAGATTGTCGCGGCCTTCGCGGCAGGCACGGCAGAGCCCGCAGGTGCGCGCGCCGTAGATCGACACCAACTGTCCCGGCAGGAGGTTGGAGACGCCCGGTCCGACCGCCTCGACCTCGCCGGCGGCCTCGGCGCCGACGACCAGCGGCAGCTTGCGCTTGGCAAACGCCATGCCGCGCCAGCCCCAGACGTCGATATGGTTGAGCGCCACCGCCTTGATGCGGAGCGTCACTTCGCCCAGCGAAGGCGGCGGGGGAGGCGGCAGGTCCACCGTTTCAAGGCGGCGGTCCTCGATAAGTTGCAATGCGCGCATGTGGCCTGTCAGGTTCTGCTCTAAAGCGCGATGCGCTTTAGTTTCTTTGTTTATGCATGTCGTTGTAGCAAAACCGATTTCACTTTTGCGCGACATGCATTAGCGGAAAAAGTCCGATTAGACCGGTTCCCGCGCCATGACAAGGCAGGTGTTCTGGCCGCCGAAGCCGAAGGAATTCGACAAAACCGTGCCGACCTCGGCGTTGCGCTTCTTGTTCGGCACGACATCGAGCACGATCGCCGGATCGGGATTGTCGTAGTTGATGGTCGGCGGGATGACGCTTTCGCGCATGGTCAGCAGCGAAAAGGCGGCCTCAACCGCGCCGGCGGCCGACAGCGTGTGGCCGATCATCGACTTGTTGGACGAGATCGGCATCGAGCCGATGCGTTCGCCGAAGACGGTGGACAGCGACAGGTGCTCCATCTTGTCGTTTTCAGGCGTCGAGGTGCCGTGCGCGTTGACGTAGTCGATCTCGTCTTCGCCGAGGCCCGCATCGGCCAGGGCGGCGCGCACGGCGGCGATAGCCGGCGAGCCGTCGGGCTTGGAGCGGGTTCGGTGGAAATCGTCGGCCTTTTCGCCGCAGCCGCGCATGATGCCGAGGATCGTCGCGCCGCGCGCAAGGGCGGCTTCCAGCGATTCCAGCACGAGCGCGCCGGAGCCTTCCGCCAGCACGAAGCCGTCGCGGTCCTTGGAGAAGGGCTTTGAGGCCTTCTCGGGGATATCGTTGTGAGTGGAAAGCGCCGAGAGCAGCGAGAAGCGGATCAGCGCTTCGGCGGTTGCCGAGCCGTCGGCGCCGATTGACAGCGCCTTGTCGCATTCGCCGCGCCGGATCGCCTCGACCCCGAGCTGGATGGCGGTGGCGCCCGAGGCGCAGGCGGTCGACAGCGTGATCGGCAGGCCGCGCGTGCCGAAGCGGTCGGCCAGGCGATCGGCGATCGAGCCGAACTGCGTGGTCTCGAAGACATCCAGCTCCTTCAATCCGCGCGCCACGCGCAGCAACCTTTCGGCGCCAGCGTCCTGCTTGTCGGAATTATAGAGCGAGAAGCGGTCGGCCCAGTCGAGCTCGACCGGCGGCGAGGCCAGGAACAGCGGGCCACCGAAATCGCCGGACTCCAAACCAGCTTCCGAGACGGCCTCCTGGGCCGCGGTCTCGGCCAGTTCGTAGGTGAGGTGGCTGGCGCCCTTGGAGCTCGACGGCAGGAAATCCACCATGCCGGAAATGCGGGTGTTGAGCTGATCGACCGGAAAGCGGGTGATCGGATGGATGCCGGATTTGCCCGAGGTCAGCGCCGCCCAGTTGTCTTTCTTGCCGACGCCGAGCGAGGTCACCACGCCGATGCCGGTCACGGCGACGATAGGCCTGCCCATATGGTCTCGGAGATTGGCCATGTTTGCGTCTCTTTCTAGGCGGCCTTGATCAGCCCCAGGCCCTCGAATTGGTGATAGCCGATCGCCGTTGCAAGGACGCTATTGGGCGCGCCCTCGAATTGCCGTTCCACTGTGGCATCGAAGACAGGGTAGGCGGCCTTGCGGTCGACGGCCATTGCCGCGAGCGCAACCGCAAAGGGGAATTGAGCCTCCTTCATGTGGCCGGTCAATGTCGAGAAGGCACGCATGGCCAAGGCCGGGTTGGCGTCGAGCACCGCCTTTTCGGCCGCCGTGGCGGCGTGGGCGCCGGAAGCGGCGGAAATCGTCAGCAGATCGCCGTCGGGAAGGGCGGCCTGCTTCAGCAATGCGGCGATTTCGGCATTCAGTTCACCGCGCCGGCGCCTGGCGCGGCCGGAGATGACGGGGCCAAGCTCGGCGTAGATCTTGCGGCCGCGGTTTTTTGCGTGCTCGCGCTGTTCCAGCACCAGGAAGGCGCCGCCGGAGCCCGTCACCACACCGCCGCCTTCGGCGCCCTGGCGTTGCCAGACCGGCTTCCATGGGCCGCGATGCAGGTAACCGGCCAGCTCATAGCCGAGCAGCATGTCGGAATGCTCGGTCTGAAAGGCGCCGCCGACCAGAACATGGGTCGACTGTCCTGAGCGGATGCGCGCGGCCGCCGTCTCGACAGCCGAGACGCCGGCGCCTTCCTCGCCCATGAAGGTGCGGGAGGAGCCGGTGACCTTGTGAACGATCGAGATGTTGCCGGCGAGCAGGTTGGAGAGCTGGGCCAGGAACAGGGTCGGCCGCAGTTCCGTGGTCAGCTTCTCGTTGAGCAGCACGTCGCGGTCGTTGCGGCTCTCGGAGGCCGCGAGGATCGCGGCATCGACGGCTTCGTCGCGCTCGCCGCCACCGGCCGCCACCACCATGTCCATGGTCGCGCAAAGCTCGTCGTCGCCCTTGATGCCGGCGTCATCCAGCGCCAGGCCGGCGACATAGGTGCCGAGGCGCTGCCAGGTTTCCATCTGGCGCTGGTCGCCGCGCTTGGCGATCTGCAGGTTCCAGTCGATCTCGGGCAGGGGATGGATGGTGTAAGGCGCAAAGCGCTCTGCCTCGAGCACCGGCTCAAGGCCCGGTCGGGTGAGCTTCTGCCAATGCGCATCCGGACCCTCTCCAAGCGAAGAGACAAGGCCGATGCCGGTGATGACGACGTCGTGAGAACTCATGGGCGGCTGTTGTGGGTCAGCTGGCAGGGCGCGTCAAGACCGCGCCCGAGCCGGCTCAGGCGGCCTTGGCCGCGACCAGCGCGTCGATCTTGGCGCACAGGTTCTTCATGACGAAGTAGTCGTCGGTCGAGGCCTTGCCGTCATTGACCTCCTGCGTCCACTTCTCGAGCGGCACCTTGATGCCGAATTCCTTGTCGATGGCAAAGACGATGTCGAGGAAATCGAGGCTGTCGATGCCGAGATCGTCGATGGTGTGGCTCTCGGGCGTGATGGTGTCGATATCGATCTCGCTGGTGTCGGCAATGATCTTGGCGACTTTCTCGAACGTGGTGGACAAGGGCTCTTCCTTCGGTTGCGGGCGGAATCTGTCCGCATCTTGTTTGGGCGCTGTCTAATCGGTTTTTCCCGGCAGGAAAAGGCCTGATGCGCCGGGGCAGATGGGATGCCGGCTTTGGGAACGCAAGAAGGGCCGCCGGTCTATCCGGCGGCCCTTCCCATTTTACGCGGCGTCAGCTTTCTATTCCGATGCATGTCGTTGTTCCAAAACCGGAACCACTTTTGGGCGACATGCGTCAGTCGCGGAGCTTAACCAGGTCGTTGAGCAGCCCGCCCGTCCCGTTGTGGACGGTGAGCCGCTCGACCTTGCCGGCGATGGTTTCGAGAGCCTCGAGCTCCTTCAGCCGCAGCATCACCGGGTTCTCGGCCATCACCTTGGCCGTGTTGAGCAGCGAACGCGTGGCGTTCGTCTCCTCGCGGCGGCGGATGACGTTGGCCTCGGCCTGCTTCTCGGCCGCGACCACCTGGTTGAGGATCTCGCGCATATCGCCCGGCAGGATCACATCCTTGAGGGCGATATCGCTGACCTCGACGCCGATCGCGGCCATGTCGTCGCGCACCTTGGCCGCCGCGTCCTCGTCGACCGTCACCTTCTTGTCGAGGATCTGGTCGAGCGTGAGCGCGCCAAGCGTCTTGCGGAAGGCATACTGCAGGGCGCGGTAGAGGGCTTCCGAGAAGTCCTTCACCGTGCTTACCGCCTTGACCGGATCGACGACCCGGTATTCGGCGGCGATGTTGACGCGGATCGTCACGCGATCCCTGGTCAGCATTTTCTGCCCGGCGACATCGAGCGACTGACGCTTGATGTCGACGACCTTCACCTGGACCATGCGGCCGACACTCCAGAAGGCGTGCACGCCCGCTTCAAGCGTGCGGGAAAAGACGCCGTCCACGAAGAGCAGCCCGACCTGACCGTCCACGACCGGATTGACGAAGATGTGCTCCGTCTTCCGGGCCTGGCCGATCCGGCGCATCAAGTCCGGATCGACGGCGAGATCGGCTGCCGTATCGACAGACGTCACCTTCCACGGTCCGGCATCCGTCCACAGCACGAGCTTGCGGTCCGGCGACAGCACGGCATGGAGGGCGCCGTCGCGCTCGATGACGGCGACGTCCGTACGCCCGGTGCGAGCGACGGTGAAATGACGCGCGGCCACGTCCGGGAGCTTGTCGAACAACGCCTTCTCGTATGCCGAAACGAATTCCGGGTTCTTCAGGTCGTGCCTGGAGATTTCCAGGTTTCCGCGCCGGTTGGCGAGCCAATGTTCGCCCGGCATCAGGATTGCCTGGATCTCGCCCTTGTAGAGGGCGACGGCACGTTCATTTTCCTTCACGAGCACGCGCTGGCGTCCAAGAAGCTTTTCGAGAATGGTCTTCATTGTCTTACTCCTGTCGGGCATGGCCCCATGCGAGGCGTCACGTCATGCGTCGATCATCCCTTCGTTTTCTCGTTTCACGTCGTCGTACTTCATGTCCCGGGCACGAATGATCCAGGGACCGGTGGCATCGATCCGCGGCGGGCCTTCGGGAGCGGATCGCGGGGCGGCGAAGCGGGCGCCGGAAGCCGAAGCTTCCCTTGCCGGCCGCGCCGCGCCTTGATCGTCACCGCGGGCCTGGCCGCGAGCCGATGGCGCAGAACATCGCCGACCGGCAAGGCCGAAGCCCTGCCGTCCGTGAAGTCCTCGCATTCCGGTCCCCGGACCGTTTCGAATAACACCGTGGAGGGTGCTGGCTTTCGAGGCCAATGGAGAAGGATTCGAACCTTCGACCGTCAGATTATGAGTCTGATGCTCTAACCAATTGAGCTATCCGTGGTGCTGATGAAGGGACTCGAACCCCTGACCTCCGGACCCAAATCCGGCGCTCTCCCTCTGAGCTACATCGGCGATCCCAACACCCGAAACGGCGCCGTACACAGCGCGGCAAAGCCGGCTGCGCGGGCGGAGACGAAAGCTCCAACCGTTGTGCTCGCTTCGGTTTTCGTGACCGGGAGCGCGCCTATAGACCCTGCGACGGGTTGTCGCAAGCGGCATTGTCGCGGCGGATGTGCGGCTTCTTCCGGATGTGGCATTTCGGCCACTGTAGCGAGCCGCGCGGGCCGGCGCCCTCAGAAGGTGACGCGGCCGAGCACCTTGAGGGCGTCGCCTTCCGGCACCACAACCACGGCTTCGCCCTCGCGCGGCGCTACGCCGGTGAGCGCCTCGATGTTTTCCACATGCGTGACCAGCACCAGATTGTCGGAGCCGGAATAGCCGCGGATTTCCTTCATGACCGCTTCCATTTGCGCGGCCTTTTCGGCCGGGTCGGTTTTCAGCAGGTCGAGCGGCGCGAAGGGCTGCGGCTCGGATTCGAAAGCGATGCGGGCAGTGTCGAGGCAGCGGCAGTAGCGGCTGGAGAGCACGTGATCGATCGGAGCCGCGCGGGCCGCGAACAGCGCGCCGATGCGGCTTGCCTGCTGCTTGCCGCGCTCCGACAGGTTGAGCTGCGTGGCGCAATTGCCGATGTCGAAATTGGCCGGGTCGGCAGCTCCGGTGACGAAGGCATG
Organism: Mesorhizobium sp. B3-1-7; assembly: GCF_006439385.1. Taxonomy (NCBI): domain Bacteria; kingdom Pseudomonadati; phylum Pseudomonadota; class Alphaproteobacteria; order Hyphomicrobiales; family Phyllobacteriaceae; genus Mesorhizobium; species Mesorhizobium sp. B3-1-7. The sequence continues at coordinate 19,834 of NZ_VFTL01000047.1, read as the reverse complement.
GCGAAGCAGCACGACATGGCCGCCGTCGCGCAGCAACGCCCAGCCGGCGTCCGTCGCGTGGGCAAGGCTCGGAGCGGCCAGGAGAAAAAGCGCCAGAACAATTCGCAGCATCGGAAGTCCTTTGGCGGCCCGGCGGGGGCCAAGACCGTGATCGGCATATAGGGATCGCAAAGCCGGCCGGAAAACAAGCAGCGGCGCCGGGGAACGGCGCGCGGCGCCAATTGCATGGCGAACAGGGCTCGCCTATCACGGGAAAAATGTCTCCGCCCAGAAAATGACTCCGCTCACCGAAACCGTCCTCTTCGTCTTCAGCCTTGTGGCGCTCGGCTATCTGGCCGGGCTCACCTTCTATCTGAGGCCGGCGAGCGGGGAGGGCATTTCCGAATTCGCCGTCAACGTGGCGATGCCGTTGCTGCTCTTCCAGACCATGGTCAAATCGGACTTCCATGGCGTCACGCCGTGGTCGCTGTGGGGCGCCTATTTCGCGGCCGTGGCCATCACCTGGGCCGCGGGCCATCTGGTGATGACGCGGCTGTTCAGGCGAGATGCGCGCGCGGGCATCGTCGGCGGCGTGTCGTCGGCCTATTCCAATGTCGTGCTGCTCGGCGCGCCCTTCATCCTCGGCATCTTCGGCGCGAGCGGCTTCGAGGTGCTGTCGCTGCTGGTCTCGGTCCACCTGCCGATCATGATGATGGCCTCGATCGTGCTGTTCGAGATGTTCGGGCGCGGCAGCGGCGAGGCGATCCATCCGCTGCGCGTCGTCAAAAGCTTCCTCAGGCGGCTGTTTATCAATCCGCTGATCATAGGCATCCTGGTGGGGCTCGCTTGGCGCCTCACCGGCGCGGCGCTGCCGGACCTTATCGAACGGCTGGTCGACACGCTCGCCGACACGGCCGGTCCGGTGGCGCTGTTCGCCATGGGGCTCAGCCTGCGCCGCTTCGGCATCTCCGGCAATATCCGGCCGGCGCTGGCGCTGTCTGGACTGAAACTGTTCCTGATGCCGGCGCTGGTGCTGGCGTTCGTGTGGCTGCTCGGCCTGCCGCCGCTGACTGCCAAGGTCGCGGTGGTGGTTGCAGCACTCCCTTCGGGCATCAATTCCTACCTGATCGCCGTCCAGTTCAACACCGGCCAGGCGCTGGCCTCGAACCAGATGACGCTTGCCACCGCAAGCGCGGTGGTGACTACGTCGTTCTGGTTGACGGTGGTGATCCACGTCTTCGGATAAGGGATGTCGTTATTCAGGTGAGGCCGGCCTGACCTGAATCTCAACATCCCTCCACCAATCTCGCACGCAAGCAATCCGCGCTCGCCTTTGCTGGCCCAACCCCTATATGCCATCTTGTGATTGCTTGCCCGCCTTTCCCTAGGTAAGAGCAATGCGCCAGCGTGCGGCTAGCGAGCACGCTTCAACGGATATCCAGAAAAACGGCCGATCAGCGCGCCGAACGGAGGCCAGACCATGCTTCAGAAAACCAGTCATTTCATGCGCCAGGCCAATCTCATCAATGGTGAATGGGTGCAGGCCGACAGCGGCCAGACCATCGACGTCAACAATCCGGCGACGGGTCTCAAGATCGGCACCGTGCCGAAGGCCGGCAAGGCCGAGACTCGCCGCGCCATCGAGGCGGCCGAGGAGGCCTTCAAGAGCTGGCGCAAGACCACCGCGCTCGAGCGCTCGAAGCTCCTGCGCAAGCTGCATGACGCGATGATGGACAATCAGGACGTGCTGGCCGAATTGCTGACCATCGAGCAGGGCAAGTCGCTCGCCGAATCCAAGGGCGAGATCGGCTCGGCCGCGGCCTACATCCTGTGGTTCGCCGAGGAAGGCCGCCGCGTCTATGGCGACATCGTGCCGTCGCCATGGGGCGACCGCCGCATCCTGGTGACCAAGGAGCCGGTCGGCGTCATTGCCGCCATCACGCCGTGGAATTTTCCGTCCTCGATGCTCGCCCGCAAGATCGGCCCGGCTTTGGCCGCCGGCTGCACGGCGGTGGTCAAGCCCGCCTCGCAGACGCCTTATTCGGGCCTCGCCTGGGGCGCGCTCGTCGAGGAAGTCGGGTTCCCGAAAGGCGTCGTCAATGTCGTGACAGGTTCGGCTGGCGAGATCGGCGACGAAATCTGCGCCAATCCGCTGGTCAAGAAGATCACCTTCACCGGCTCGACCGAGGTCGGCAAGATCCTCATCCAGAAGTCGGCAACGACGGTCAAGAAAGTGTCGATGGAGCTCGGCGGCAACGCGCCGTTCCTGGTCTTCGACGATGCCGATGTCGACCGCGCGGTGGCCGGCGCCATCACCGCCAAGTACCGCAACTCCGGCCAGACCTGCGTTTGCACCAACCGCTTCCTCGTGCAGGCCGGCATCTACGACAAGTTCGTCGAGAAGCTCGCCGCCGCCAGCAACAACCTCAAGGTCGGCTCGGGCCTGGAGGAAGGCGTGCAGCAGGGGCCGCTGATCGACGAGAAGGCGGTCGAGAAGGTCGAGGAGTTCATCGCCGACGCAACCTCGAAGGGCGGCAAGGTCGTCGCCGGCGGCAAGCGCCATGCGCTGGGCGGCTCCTTCTTCCAGCCGACGGTCATTGCCGACGCCACGCCGAAGATGCGCTTCATGAAGGAAGAGATCTTCGGGCCGATCGCGCCCGTGTTCAAGTTCGAGACCGAGGAAGAGGCGGTCGCCTTGGCCAACGACACCGAGTTCGGCCTCGCCGCCTATTTCTACACCGGCGATCTCGGCCGCGCTTTCCGGGTAATGGAAGGCCTGAAATACGGCATGGTCGGCGTCAATGAAGGCCTGATCACCACGCCCGAGGCGCCGTTCGGCGGCGTCAAGGAATCCGGTCTCGGCCGTGAAGGCGGGCATCAGGGCATCGAGGACTATCTCGATACCAAATATGCCTGTTTCGGCGGCCTCGGACTCTGATATCGATCCCTGGGATAGGGCAGGCGTTTGGCCTGCCCTTGCCGGATGATGCGCCATCGGCCTAAATCCACGGATCAGGAAATGACATTTCGGGCATGGCGATGAAAGACGGCGAGGTCTTCGGCACGACGCAGGCGGGCGAGGCTGTGCGCCGCTTCACCATTCGCGGCGGCGGCATCACCGCCAACATCATCGGGCTTGGCGCCATCGTCCAGGATCTCAGGCTGAGCGGCCACGATGCGCCGCTGGTGCTGGGCTACGACCGTTTCGAACCCTACGAGAGCGACCGCGCCTTCTTCGGGGCGGTAGTCGGACGCTTCGCCAACCGCATCGGCGGCGGCCGCTTCACCATCGCCGGCAACCGCTACCAGACCGAGCAGAATTTTCTCGGCAAGCACACGCTGCATGGCGGCTCGGAAGGCTTTTTCCACCGGCCATGGACCGTCTCGCTGCACGGCCGCGATTTCGTGACGCTGACATTGCACGATCCGGACGGCGCCATGGGATTCCCGGGCGCGCTCGACGTCACCTGCACCTACCGGCTGAAGATCCCCGGCACGCTCAGCATGGAACTGACCGCGACCTGCGAGGAGCCGACGCTCTGCAACCTCGCGCAGCACTCCTATTTCAATCTCGACGATGGAGGGGCGGGCGACATCCTCGACCATCGGTTGATGCTCAACGCCGGCGCCTACACGCCCGTCGATGACGAGATGATCCCGACCGGCGTGGTGAAGCCGGTCGACGGCACGCCTTTCGATTTCCGGCAGGCGCGGGCGCTGCGCATGGAAATGGAAGGCGAGCAGCTTCGCTATGACCTGAATTACTGCCTGGCCTCCAGCCGCGGGCCGCTACACCAGGCTGCCTGGGTGCAAGGCGCCAATTCAGGCGTCGAGATGGAAGTGTGGACCACCGAACCGGGACTGCAGCTCTATAGCGGTCAGTTCGTCGCGCCGACATCGCCGGGGCTCGACGGTCGCCGCTACAGGGCGTTTTCGGGCCTCTGCCTCGAAGCGCAGACGTGGCCTGACGCGCCGAACCGGCCCTATTTCCCGCAGGCGACGCTATGGCCGGGGCAGATCTATCATCAGGTCACCGAATACCGGTTCCGGCTGCTTTAAAGTTCTACGATATTGAAGTAATGCCTGCTTAAGCTTCGACGGAGCTTAACTGTCGAAGGCTGCCCTCAACGTATCGAACGGGGCAAGCGCGCCGCGAACCTGCACGACCGCGGCGGCGACTTTATGCGCGCGGCGAGCGGCGGCGTCGGGCGCATGGCCGGCAAGCCGCGCAGCGAGATAGCCGCCATTGAAGGAATCACCAGCGCCGGTGGTGTCGACGGGGGCGGCCACATGCACTGCGTCGACTGTTTGTAAAACGCCGTTCAGCGCAATCAGGGCCGGCTGCTCGCCATTCTTGACCACGACCTCGCCGGTCAGCTTGCCAAGGCGCTCCGCCGTCGCCCGCGGCGTCGGATCCCCGAACAGCATCTGCTCGTCCGGGAAGGTTGGCAACGCGATGTCGCAGACCGCAAGCGCATTGATGATCGCGGCTTGGGCTATCTCACGGCTTGGCCACAGACGCGGCCGATAGTTCGGGTCGAAGGCGACGAGCGAGCCGGCGGCCCGGGCCGCAACTATGGCCGTCAGCAAAGTTTTCCGCGCGGCCTCGTCCAAAATTGCCAGGGTGATTCCGGAAAGATAGACAAGCGCCTGGTTTTCAAGGCTTTTCACGAGTGCTGCCGGATCGGAGGCAAGCTGGCGCGCGGCCGCGTCGCTTCGCCAGTAGGTGAAGGCGCGCTCGGCCCCGGTGAGCGTTATGGCGTAAAGGCCGGGGCGCGCGCCGGCAATGACCGGACTGTTGCCGACGCCTATGCCGTTCTCGGCAAGGAAGGCAATCTGGTCGCGCGAGAAGGGGTCGTCGCCGAAGGCCGACACGTAGGTCGCGGGCCGATCCGGGCTCAAGGCGTGCAACGCCCAGAGCGTGTTGAAGGTATCGCCGGCAAAACCCATGCGCCAGTTCGGGCCGGCCTGGCCCGACAGTTCCAGCATGCATTCACCGATCGACGCGATACCCTTGTCCATGCGGGCTTGTCCCTTCCTAAGATATTGTTGCTGTAGCTTTTTGCGACCGGCAGCGCCATGCTTGGCTAGCGGCGAATTTTGCGCCAGAAGCGATTTCCCACAGGCAGGGCGGGACGCGACAAGCGAACCGCGACGTTAACAGCCGAAGAGGAACGGGTTTGGCATCGATATGGCGTTACATTCTTGCGGGTCTCGGCCTTGCCGCTCTGCTGGTCGGCATCGTGGCCGCGGTCTATCTGATGCTGCCGCAATCGGCGTCCGGCCCGGACATTTCACGCTCCAAGAAGACGGCGAACGGCCTGTTCGTCGCGAGCTTCGAGCCGGAACGCGGCGTGATCCGGCAGGGCGAGTTGCAATCCTGGCTGCTGACGCTGAAGACCGCCGCCGGCGCGCCGGTGGAGGGGGCAGCCATCACCGTCTCCGGCGGGATGCCGCAGCACGACCACGGTCTGCCGACCAGTCCGCAGGCGACCGATTACCTCGGCGACGGACGCTACCGCATCGACGGCGTGAAGTTCACGATGAGCGGCTGGTGGCAGCTGCATTTTGGTATTTCGGCGGCGGCCGGGTCCGATTCCGTCGTCTTCAACGTCGTGTTGTGAGGGGGCGATGAGACGGCTGGCCAGCGTTGCAGGTCTGCTCGCATTGGCGACGCTTTTGCTCCTCGGCGGTTGCGGCAAGCCGCAGTTCAGCGATGCGGAGAAGAAGACCATCGCCTCACTGGCGTTGAACACCTTGCCCTCGCTCAAACCCGACACCACGAACCAGTATGCGGATGTGCCGGCGGCCGCCGCGCTTGGCTCGACGCTGTTCTTCGATGTCGACATGAGCCGCGACGGGACGGTGTCCTGCTCGACCTGCCACAAGATCGACCGCCAGTTCCAGGACGACCTGCCGCAGGCGGTCGGCGTCAGCCGCACCAACCGCCGCACCATGCCGCTGGCAGGCGTGGCGCGCGATCCCTGGTTCTTCTGGGACGGCAGGCGCGACAGCCTGTGGGCGCAGGCGCTGACGCCGCTGGAAAATCCGCTGGAGCAGGCGGGAAACCGCGCCGCCTTCGCGCATTACATCAAGAAGCGGTTCGGCGAGCGCTATGAACGCATCTTCGGGCCGCTGCCGGACCTTTCGACCGTGCCGGCCAACGCCAGCCCGCTCGGCACGGATGCCGAGAAGGCGGCGTGGAACGCCATGCCCGCCGGCCAGCAAGACGACGTCAACCGCGTCTATGCCAATATCGGCAAGGCGATCGCCGCCTTCGAACGCTCGATCGAGCCTCGGCAAACGCGCTTCGACCGCTTCGCCATCGATCTGGCCACCGGGGCAGCGCCGCAAGGCGACGCCGCGTTCTCGCCGGAGGAGATTCTCGGGCTGAAGCTGTTCATCGGCAAGGCCAACTGCGTGACCTGCCACAATGGCCCGCGCTTCACCGACAATTCCTTCCACAACACCGGCGTGCCGCCGGTCGAAGGGCTGCCGCCGGACCGCGGGCGCGTCGATGCGGTGGCGCAGGTCGAGGCCGACCCGTTCAACTGCCTCGGCAAATTCCGCGACGGCGACGAAAGCGCCTGCCGCGAGCTGCGCTTCATGGTCAAGGACGGTCCGCAGATCATGCGCGCCTACAAGACGCCGTCGCTCAGGGGCACCGCAAGCCGGCCGCCCTACATGCATGCCGGCCAGTTCTCGACGCTCGATGAGGTGGTGGCGCATTATTCGAAGGCGCCGCTTGCCGTCGAAGGCGTTTCCGAAGTGCACTCGCTCGACCTTTCCGAGCGCGAGCGGGCGGCGCTGGTGGCTTTCCTGAAAACGCTGTCGGATTAGCGATCCTTCACCGTTTCCATCGCCACGAAGGTCGAGGTCTGGGCGACGTGGGGCAGGGCCGATATGCGCTCGCCGAGCACCCGCCGATAGGCGGCGATGTCGGTGGTGCGGACCTTCAACAGATAGTCGAAGCTCGAGGCCATCATGTGGCACTGCTCGATCTCCGCCACGCCCTGCACCGCGCGGTTGAAGGCGTCGAGCGCCGCCGAGCGCGTGTCCGACAGTTTCACCTGGACGAAGGCGACGTGGCCTTCACCCATGCGCTCGCGGTCGATGACTGCGCGGTAGCCTCTGATGTAGCCGTCCTTCTCCAGCCGCTTAACGCGCGCCTGCACCGGTGTCTTCGACAGGCCGACCTTGCTTGCGAGTTCCGACATGGAAAGCCGGCCGTCGCGCCCGAGCGCGGCCAGGATGTTGCGATCGATGCGGTCCAATTGGTCTTCAATCATCGATATTGCAGTCAATACGATTGAAAGGATGCCTATATGATAGATCGAACGGACTGCTTTGTCGATTTCTTTGGACCGACTGAAATTCGCAGCTGTGCTAGCTTGCGCCATTCGGTCCGGCGACCGCCAGACCGCTCGCTCACGCTCGCTTTCATGGACCCGACATGCCGCTCGACGCCATCCGCCAGCAGATTCGCGCCAATTATTTGCCCGACGAAGACGAGGCGGTGAGGCGCCTGTCGGCGACAGCGGGGCTTTCGGCGGAGGAGCGCAAGGCGATCTCGGCCCGCGCGGCCGAACTGGTGCGCGCGGTGCGCGGCTCGACCGACCCCAGGCTGATGGAGGTCTTCCTCTCGGCCTACGGCCTGTCGACCAAGGAAGGCGTGGCGCTGATGTGCCTGGCCGAAGCGTTGCTGCGTGTGCCCGACACCGAGACGATGGACGACCTCATCGCCGATAAGATAGCGCCGCATGACTGGTCGGCGCATTCTGGCGGCTCGAGCTCCATCTTCGTCAACGCCTCGACCTGGGCGCTGATGCTGACCGGCCGCGTGCTCGACGAAGGCGAGGGCGGCATCGAAGGCACGCTGCGCGCCATGGTGCGCCGGCTGGGCGAGCCGGTGATCCGCAAGGCGGTGGCCGCCGCCATGCGCGAGATGGGCGAGCAGTTCGTGCTTGGACGCACCATCGCCGAGGCGATCAAGCGCGGCCGGCCGATGACGCAGAAGGGCTATCTCTATTCCTTCGACATGCTGGGCGAGGCGGCCCGCACGGAAGCCGATGCGCTGCGCTACCACCGCGCCTATGCCGACGCGATCTCCTCGCTCGATTCCGGCTCCAACGGGCCCGACATCCGCTACAACCACGGCATATCGGTGAAGCTCTCGGCGCTGCACCCGCGCTACGAGGAGGCGCAGAAGGAAAAGATGCTGCCGGTGATGGCCGAGCGGCTTCTGTCGCTGGCGCTAGCGGCGCGGCATTCGCGCATGGGCCTCAACATCGACGCCGAGGAAGCAGACCGGCTCGACCTGTCGCTCGACGTCATCGAACGCGTGCTGGCCGAGCCGGAACTCGCCGGATGGGACGGGTTCGGCGTCGTCGTCCAGGCCTATGGGCCGCGCGCGGCCTTCGCCATCGACTGGCTCTATGCGCTCGCGAAAAAATACGACCGCCGGATCATGGTGCGGCTGGTGAAGGGCGCCTATTGGGACACCGAGATCAAGCGGGCGCAGACGCTCGGCCTGTCCGGCTATCCGGTCTTCACCCGCAAGGCCAACACCGACGTTTCGTATCTGGCCTGCGCGAAGAAGCTTTTGTCGATGACCGACCGCATCTACCCGCAGTTCGCCACCCACAACGCGCACACGGTTGCCGCCATCCTGTCGATGGCGAAGGACCGCGACAGCTTCGAGTTCCAGCGTCTGCACGGCATGGGCGAAGCGCTGCACGAGACGGTGCGCCAGGCCGAAGGCACGCGCTGCCGCATCTACGCGCCGGTCGGCGCGCATTCCGACCTGCTCGCCTATCTGGTGCGGCGTCTGCTGGAAAACGGCGCCAATTCCTCCTTCGTCCACCAGTTGACCGACGAGGAAGTCGAGCCCGAGGAGATCGCGCGCGATCCGCTCGAGGCCGTCGAGACGCAGGGGCCGGCCGCCAATCCGGCGATTGCGCGCCCCGCCGCGATTTTCGGCGCCGGACGCCGCAATTCCAGGGGCTTCGACATCACCGATCCGGTGACGCTTGCGGCCATCGACAAGGCGAGGGCGGAATTCGCCGGAACGGACCGCTGGCACGCCAAGCCGGTCACGCGCGCCGCCGGCTACGGCAAGCCGCGCCAGATCGTCAATCCGGCAAAGCCCGACGAGGTCGTCGGCACGGTGCACGAGGCGGCGGCCAAACAGGTGGCGACCGCCGTGCGCATCGCCGTCGACGCGCAACCCGCCTGGGGGAAGCGCCCGGTTGCCGAGCGCGCCGCGATCCTCAACCGCGCCGCCGACCTCTACGAAGCCAATGCCGCCGAATTCTTCGCTCTCGCCACCCGCGAGGCCGGCAAGTCGCTGGCCGACGGGGTCGCCGAGGTGCGCGAGGCGGTCGACTTCCTGCGCTACTACGCGACCGAGGCGGCGAATGCCGAAGCGGGCACGCAAGCGCGGGGCGCGATCGTCTGTATCTCGCCGTGGAACTTCCCGCTGGCGATCTTCACCGGCCAGATCGCCGCGGCTTTGGTCACCGGCAATTCGGTCGTCGCCAAGCCGGCCGAGCAGACGCCGCTGATCGCCTTCCGCGCCGTCGAGATGCTGCGCGAGGCCGGTGTGCCGGAGGACGTCATCCAGCTTCTGCCGGGCGATGGCCCGTCGGTCGGCGCGCCGCTCACCGCCGATCCGCGCATCGCCGGTGTCTGCTTCACCGGCTCGACCGAGGTTGCCAAGCTGATCGAAAAGCAGCTGGCCGAAACCGCGGCGCCCGATGCCATGCTGATCGCCGAGACCGGCGGCTTGAATGCGATGATCGTCGATTCCACCGCGCTGCCGGAGCAAGCGGTGCGCGACATTCTCGCCTCGGCCTTCCAGAGCGCCGGCCAACGCTGCTCGGCGCTGCGCGTGCTCTACGTTCAGAAGGACGTCGAGAAGAAGATGCTGGAGATGCTGAAAGGCGCGATGGAAGCGCTCACTATCGGCAATCCCTGGGCCATCTCGACCGATGTCGGCCCGGTCATCGACGACGAGGCGCAAGCTTCGATCCGCGACTATTGCAAGAAGAAAGGTCTGGAGGGCCGGCTGATCGCGAAATTGGAAGCGCCGGCAACCGGCCGTTTCGTCGCGCCGCATGTCTTCCGCGTCAAAGGCATAGAGGAAATGGAGCGCGAGGTGTTCGGCCCGGTGCTGCATGTCGCGACCTTCGATGCCGACGAGATCGACGCGGTGATCGCCGCCATCAACCGCAAGGGCTACGGCCTGACCTTCGGCCTGCACACCCGCATCGAGGGCCGCGTGCAGCATTTCGTCGACGGCATCCATGCCGGCAACATCTATGTCAACCGCAACCAGATCGGCGCCGTCGTCGGCTCGCAGCCCTTTGGCGGCGAGGGGCTTTCGGGCACCGGCCCGAAGGCCGGCGGACCGCATTACCTGCGCCGCTTCCGCAAGGGGCCGGAGGCGGGCACCGAGGTTGGCGAGGGTCACAAGGTGACCGCGACGGAGCTTGCCGACAATCTGCCGGATCCGACGCTCGGCGGCTGGTCGACGCGGCCGGATCGCGTGGCGATCCTGAGAAAGCATCTGCGCGGCAAGGGCGCGGCGGCGATCGCCGCCGCAGCAAGCCTCGATTTCGGCCAGGTCGACCTGCCGGGGCCGACCGGCGAAGCCAACACGCTGTCGCTGTCGCCGCGCGGGAGGGTGCTGTGCCTCGGCCCGGATGCCGAGACGCTGCTCTCGCAGACGATCCAGGCGCTCGCGGCCGGCAATGCCGTGCTGGCGGTGGCGCCGGGCGCTCCGGCGGCGCTGTCGGCGCTGACCGGCAAGGGCCTGCCGCTGGCGGCTATCGACGGCCGGCCCGATCCGGTCGAGGCGCGCTCGCTGCGGGTCGATGTCGTCGCCTTCTCCGGCACGCCGGAGGCGGCGCGGATCGTGCGCAAGGTGATTGCCGAGCGCGCCGGTCCGATCGTGCCGCTGGTCAGCGAGGTGCTCAACCCGGCGGCTTACGCGCATGAGCGCGCGGTCTGCGTCGACACGACGGCCGCAGGCGGTAACGCCAGCCTGCTGGCGGCTGCATAACAGGCGAGCAAGGCTGGAAGCGCCGTCGCGAACCGGCGACGGTCAGGCGCCTTCGACCACCGAAAAGCCCTCGAATTGGGGATGGCCGAGATAGTGCACTTTCGAGCCGCCGGCATTGCGATGGACGGCGCGGAAGTTCTCCGATTTCGTCCAGGCGACGAAATCCTCCTGGCTTGCCCAGACGGTGTGCGAGGCAAACAGGGTATAGCCCTCGGTCTCGTTGACCGGGCCGCGCAGCAGGTGGAACTCCCTGAAACCCTGCATTTCGGAGAGGCTTGAATCGCGGTTCTTCCAGACGTCCTCGAAGGCTTCTTCCGAGCCGTTCTGGACCTTGAAGCGGTTCATGGCGATATACATCTGGTTCCTTTCGAAAATGGACGAATTCTTAGGGTGGTGAAGGTTTAAAAAGGGCCGATCCGCGCCTTGAACACCCAACTTGATTTTCCGGTCTCGGGTGGAATGGGAGGGAACGGTGCCTGCTTGCGCACCAGCGTCAAAGCGAACTGATCGAGCTCGGCGGACCCTGAACTCTCAGCGAGCTGCAGGTCGCTGACGCTGCCGTCGGCCGCGACGACGAAAACCACCCTGGCATTGTTGCGAGCCTTGGCCTGGATCGATTTCGAAACGCGACGGTTGGCGCGGGCAAGCTTCTTCTGGATTTCACCGCTGTAGCGGGATTCGAGCGCGTTGCCGGCGGCCTGTTTCTTCCCCTTGCTGGCGATGACCGGCGCATCGCGCGTATCGCCATCCGCCGTGCCGCGCGGTTCAACGGTTTCACTTGGCCCCGCCGATCCGGCTGGTGCGCTCGATGTCGCGCTCGGGACCAGTGATTGCTCGGGCTCGGCAGGGGGCGCTTGTGTGCTTTGCGGCTCGATCGCGGGCGTCGGCTTGCTGTCCGTGGGGACGCTCCGATCATCCTGGCGCGGCGTGGCGGCCGCCAGGATATCCGGCGTGGGGGCCGGCTCCTTGACGGCTTCGGGCGGAGGCTGAGGCGTCACCTGTTCACTTACCGGCTGCGGCGACTCGGCCGGCGGAGCGGGCTGGACAGCCTGGTGTTTTGCCGGTTGCGGATCCGGCACCAGGGTAACATCCACCGCGCCGGACGCCTGGTCATCCAAGGCGCTGCCGATGACGTTGGCGCCGGACTGGTCGGTGCCCTCGGCCCTGATCGCGTCCGCAGAGTCGAATGTCCCCGCGGGTGCGATCAGAAACGCCGCCGCGGCGGCGCCATGGAGCAGGCCGGAGGCGATGATCGCCACCGTCCATCTGCGGTCTCCGGCGGATTGCCGCGTCCGCATGAGCGGCTCGGCCGGCTTGATCGCCAGTTCACTGCCTGCATCGGAAGGGTGATCGATATCCTGCATGTCTCGCGCCGAGACCTGCCGCACGCGACAAGGAATTGTCAAATCAAGATCGGTTGCCGCCCATGGCGGTGGACGGCAGGCAGTCCACGCCATTGCGTCAAGCGGGAAGGCCGGATGCAGTCCCACCCTATACGCCGAAAGCGATGGCGATCCTGGTCGAGGTCTTCAGGCCGCGCATGCAGGCCGCCGGCTCGACGCCGGTGCCGGCGCATTGCGTCGCGCCGTTGATCAGCACGCGGCTGAGCTTGCCGCAGTCGGCGCCGGTGAAGTCGAAGCGCGTGACCTTGGTCTTGCCGGCCGGCAGGTCCTTGAAATCGAGCACCGTGAGGCGGTCGACGGCGCCGGCCTCGTTGAACAGCGCAATCTCGAAAGCCGCCTTGGACAGGTCGGCGCCGAGCGCGTTGTTGACGACGAAGGTCAGCCGGCAGCCCTTGTCCGAAGGCCGTGCCGCATTGAGCTCCAGGTTCAGGGCCGGAGCCGGCGCGGACTGGGCCCACGCCGGCGCCATCGCAAGCGGAATCGCAAACGTCGAGGTCAGCAGACGAAAGGATGCCGTCAAGCGTTTCATGTCTTCCTCAACCTCCAAAGCGCATGGTTGCCGCCAGCTTCAGCGTGACGCCGGGTTCGTAGAGGACGGCGGTCGTGCTTCCGTTGAGCGGGTTGGTGTATTTGACGTCGAACAGATTGTCGGCGCGGAAGTCGAGCTTGAGATTGTCCGTCGCCTGGTAGCTGGCGAAGGCGTTGACCAGCGTATAGTCCTTGGCCACCGGATTGCCCTTGGGCTTGCCGTTGTACTGCACTTCGCCGCCGACGGTCAGCTTGTCCTCGAGGAAGCGCAGGCCGAGCTGGGCCGTCACCTGGGAAGAGGGGACGGTGGCCAGGTCGGCGCGCTCGCCTTCATAGGAGATGGTGTGGCCATTGATTATGGAGGCGGACAGGCCGGCATAGCCCCAGCCGGCGTCGTAGACGCTTTCCAGCTCGAAGCCGTTGATCTTGGCCTTGGCAAAGTTCTGGTACTGGAAGCAGATCGGAATGCCCGGGCCGAACGGGCAGCCGCTGGTCGGATCGAAGGGCGAGAGCGTCACGCCGTCGATATAGTCGTCGACATTGTTGTTGAAGTAGGCGGCCTTGAGCCGCAGAGCGTCGCCGCCCTCGATCATGTCGTTTTGCTTGTAGTTGACGCCGAACTCGACGGTCTTGCCGGTCTCGGGCTTGAGGTTCGGGTTGGGCAGGAAGGGGAAGCTGACGCCGGCCGGATGGTTGCCGCTGATCAGCGTCTCGGTCAGCGAGGGCGAGCGATAGCCTTCCGCGTAGGTGCCGTAGAATTGCAGGCCGGCCAGGCCAGCGCTTTCGAAGGGCGAGACGCCGATGGTGATGCGCGGCGATACCCGGTCGCCGGAGGTCTCATTCGTATCGTCCTTCAGGCTGTAATTGTCGTAGCGCAGGCCGCCAATGACCTCGAGCCACTCCCAGGTCAGCTTGTCCTGGATATAGGCGCCGGAGACGTTGCGCTTGCCCGATGGCGTGTAGAAGCTGTCGCCGCCGGCCGTGCCGCCGGTCTCGACATCGTCGCCGACCCAGTCGCCGCCATAGGTCAATTCGTGGGCGACGCTCGCCGTCTCGAAGCGCGACGTGTTCCAGATGTCGATGCCGGTCGTGCCGACGTCGAAAGTGGACAGCGAGCCGGCCGGCAGCACCACGGGCAGGCCGGTGGTCGGATCGAAGCGATTCTGCGCGGTGAGCGTGGTCAGGTCTAGAACTGTCTTGTTGTAGGAAGCGTTGATGTGGAGGTCGAGCCAGCTCCTGGCGTCGTCTGTGATGTTGTAGCGGGCCGTGAAGGTGTTCGACTTCAGATCGACGTCATTGGCCGGCACGCCGCCGCTGGTTTCCGTCCATCCGTCGCTCGAGCCGACCCAGCCGAGCTTCAATTCGCTGTTCTCGGTCGGGCGAATCGAGGTCTTGAGCAGGCCGCTCAACACGTCGAAACCGGTGCCGGCAACGGTATCGCCGCCGCCATTCTTGTAGTCGTCGTAGTCGCGGTAGACGATGTTGCCCAGAACGTCCCAGTTCTCGTTGATCCGGTAGGCGCCGGTGGCGCTGGTGGTCCAGCCCTTGCCGTTGCTTTCATAGCGCCCGGTCAGCGACCCGGCCCATGTCTCCTCCGGCTTGAGGAAATCCTCGGCGTCTTTGGTGTCGAAGAAGACGACGCCGCCGATGGCGCCGGAACCGTAGGTATTGGCAACCGGACCGCGGATGACGTCGACCGACTTGATGAGCTCGGGATCGACATAGAAGGTCGACTGCGTGCCGTGGTCCGAGCGCTGGAAGTCCTGCCGGGCGCCGTCGACGATGACTGCGACGCGGCCGAAATCCTGCAGGCCGCGGATGTTGATGCTGGAGCTGACGCGGCGCGCGTCGGCCTGCACGGCGACGCCGGGCACGCCGAGCAGCATTTCGTTCGGCGTGGTCGCCATGCGGCGGTCGAGCTGCTCCTGGTCGACATGGCTGGCCGAGGCCAGCGACTGGATCGCCGTTTCGCCCGTGCGGCTTATGACGAGGATCTTGTCGAGCAGGGTTCCTTCGGCCGCGGCCTTTTCATCAGCCTTCTTTTCCTGATCGGCCTGCTGCTGGTCGGCCGCCGGCTGCGCGGCCTGCTGCGCTTTGGCGGCGGGCGCGCCAAGCGCGATCGCCGCCGAACCGGCCATCAATATCGCCACCGCCCGCGCCAACGATCGGAAGCCCGGGCCCGCGCTGTCGCCCGCCAGGCCCGTCCGTCCCCAAGTCACCAACCCCATGCCCCAACTCCAGATTCAGGCTCACAGCTGGCTGGCCAGTGGCTCGCTCGCATTTTTGATCACGTCCGGCGTCTTAAATGTTGACTCATTTAGTCCGGTAATGCACTGACTAGTAAACATGATTATTCGAGTCAAGAATTTAATCGGCATTTTACGAGGCTGCGGCCAAGGTGGCCGTCAGAGAAAAGGACCGACCCGATGAACACGCACAATCCCAACGATTTTCGCTATCGCGTCCGCCGCCCGGAGGACACGCAGATGCGTTACGAAAGGGTGCCGTTGGCGGTGAGGACGCTGTCCAGCAACACGCTGTTCCAGGGTGAGCACGAGATCGGCATCGAGCATCACGGCGCGCTTTACCGCCTGAAGATCACCCGCCAGGGCAAGCTGATCCTCAACAAGTGAGGATCGGCGGTGGGGCAGGCGAGCACAGATCAGGCATCACAGGTGGAAGACATTGCAGGTGGAAGTCATGGACCAGCGCGTTAAGCCGTCGCCGGAGGAAATCCGGCGGGCGCGAGAAGAAAATCCGAAAATGCGGGAGCGCGATCTTTCGGCGCAATTGGGCATTTCGGAAGCGGAGCTGGTCGCGGCGCAGTGCGGCGTCGGCGCTGTCCGCGTCGAGCCGCGCGTCAACGATCTGCTGACCGGCCTCGAGGCGGTCGGCGAGGTGATGGCGCTAACCCGCAACGAAAGCGCCGTGCATGAAAAGATCGGCGTCTACGACAAGGTCGTTACCGGCAACCACAACGCCATGGTGCTCGGCGAAAATATCGACCTGCGCATCTTCCCGAAGGTCTGGGCGCATGGCTTTGCCATGGAGAAACGCGACGGCGGCGAAATCCGCCGCAGCCTGCAGTTCTTCGATGCGGCGGGCGAGGCGGTGCACAAGGTGCATCTGCGGCCGGCGTCGAACCTCTATGCCTACCAGAAATTGGTGGCGAGCCTCGAATCGTCGAACCAGGAGCCGACCGTCGCGATCCTCCCAAGCGCGGCGGAAGGGGAGGGTGAGGGGCAGGGTTCTGCCGCCTCGATCGACGATCTGCGCGACCGCTGGAGCCGGCTCACCGACGTGCATCAGTTCTTCGGCATGCTGAAGACGCTGAAGCTCAGTCGCCGCGAGGCGGTGCGCATGGTGGGCCAGGACTATGCTTGGCTGCTCGACAACGACGCGGTGAGCGCCATGTTCCATCACGCGGCGGCAGGCGAGATGCCCATCATGTGCTTCGTGGGCAACCGCGGCTGCATCCAGATTCATTCCGGTCCGATCAAGTCGGTCAAGCCGATGGGGCCGTGGATCAACGTGCTCGACGAAACCTTCCATCTGCATCTGAGGACCGACCACATCCACGAGGTCTGGGCGGTGCGCAAGCCCACCAAGGACGGTCATGTCACGTCGCTGGAGGCCTATGACGCCAGTGGCGACATGATCATCCAGTTCTTCGGCAAGCGTCATGAAGGCGAAGGCGAGCGGGAAGACTGGCGCTTCCTGGCCGAGAACCTGCCCCGCATCCCCAATCCGACCGCTGCTTGAGGTAGCACCCAATGCACTTTGTTCTCCGTTTCCGCGCGGCGCTTGCGCCGATGCTCGGTGTCCTGCTTGCGTTCACCGCGCCGTCGGCCGGCGCTAACGAGGGGGTGGCCGTCTTTTCGGACACCTCGCGGATCGCCTCCATAGGCGGCTCGATCACCGAGATCGTCTACGCGCTCGGCGAGGAAGGCCGTCTCGTGGCCCGCGATTCGACCAGCAACTATCCCGAGGCGGCGGCGAAGCTGCCGGATGTCGGTTACATGCGCGCGCTCTCGCCCGAGGGTGTCCTGTCGGTCAATCCGACCGGAATCCTGGCGCTGCACGGCAGCGGTCCGAAAGAAGCGGTCGACGTGCTGAAGAAGTCGAGCGTGCCGTTCATCGAGGTGCCGGACCACTACAATCATGAGGGCATTCTCGAAAAGATCCGCATCGTCGGCAAGGCGCTGGGGGTCGAGGCGAAGGCGGAGAAGCTCGCCGCGGAGACGGACGCGAAGCTGACGGCGGCCGAAAAGCAGATGGCTGCGATCAAGGATCGCAAGCGCGTGCTGTTCGTGCTGTCGACGCAAGGCGGCAAGATCCTTGCCGCGGGCAGCGACACCGCGGCCGACGGCATCATCAAGCTTGCCGGCGCGGTCAACGCGGTCGAGGGCTTTTCCGGCTACAAAGGGATGACCGACGAGGCGATCGTCAGCGCCAGGCCGGATGTCATCCTGACGATGAAGGGCGGCGGACCGCCGATCTCGGAAGAGGAGCTGTTCGCCAACCCGGCCGTCGCTTCGACACCGGCGGGCACGAGCCGCAAGATGATCAGCATGTGGGGCGGCTATCTGCTCGGCTTCGGCCCGCGCACGGCCGAAGCCATCCATGATCTTGCCGTCTCGCTCTATGGCAACCAGGTCACGGACTGAGCGGCGATGGCCGAACAGTCCATTGCCGGCGCGGTCAGGGTGATGGCGGCCGATGGCGACCGCTCGGCCCGGGCAAGGCTTGTCATCCTGCTCTTGTGCCTGGCGCTCGCGCTCTGCGTGTTCCTGTCGCTGACGTCGGGCGCCTCCGACGCCTCCGCCGTCCGCGTCATCCGTGACTGGTTTACAGGCGCCATGCCCGCCGACGCGGCGCTGGCCGCGCGCGACAAGTTGATCGTCTACGACATCCGCATGCCGCGCATGCTGCTCGGCGCGCTGATCGGCGCCGCGCTCGCCGTCTGCGGCGCGGTGATGCAGGGGCTGTTCCGCAATCCGCTTGCCGATCCCGGCCTGATCGGCGTTTCCGCCGGCTCCAGCCTGGGAGCGGTAGCGATCATCGTGCTCGGCGCCACGTGGCTTGCGCCCGCCACGCTTGCATTCGGCACGCTCGCGCTGCCGCTCGCGGCCTTCTTCGGCGGGCTAGCGGTGACGTTGCTGCTCTATGCCATCGCCACGCGCCAGGGGCGGACGTCGGTCGCCACGATGCTGCTTGCCGGCATCGCCATCAGCGCCCTTGCCATGGCGCTCACCGGCATCCTCATCTTCATGGCCGACGACCGGCAACTGCGCGACCTGACCTTCTGGCAGCTCGGCTCGCTTG
The DNA here is from genome assembly GCF_006439385.1 of Mesorhizobium sp. B3-1-7. Lineage (NCBI taxonomy): Bacteria > Pseudomonadati > Pseudomonadota > Alphaproteobacteria > Hyphomicrobiales > Phyllobacteriaceae > Mesorhizobium > Mesorhizobium sp. B3-1-7. The sequence continues at coordinate 1,537 of NZ_VFTL01000047.1, read as the reverse complement.
CCGGCGCGACATGGCCGAAGATCGGCACAGTGGGGCCGGTGATCGTGCTGGCGATGGCCGCTATGCCGTTCCTGTCGCGCGGCCTCAACGCGCTGGCGCTGGGTGAAGCGACCGCGAGCCATCTCGGCATTTCGGTGCAGCGGCTGAAATACACGGCCATCGTCGCGGTGTCGGCGGCGGTCGGCGCTTCGGTCGCGGTCAGCGGCGGCATCGGCTTCATCGGCATCGTCGTGCCGCATGTCCTGCGGCTGGCGATCGGTCCGGACAACCGCTATTTGCTGCCGGCTTCCGCCCTGCTCGGCGCCTCGCTGCTTCTCATCGCCGACGCGGTCGCGCGCACCATCGTCGCGCCGGCCGAGCTGCCGATCGGCATCGTCACGGCGGTTGCCGGCGCGCCGTTCTTCCTGTGGATCCTGCTGCGCAAGCGCGGCGTCATCGATTTGTGAGCTTGCCATGATCGAAGCGCGCGACATCTCGGTGGCGATCGGCGGCAAGCGCATCGTCTCGCATGTCGATTTCGCCGCACGGCCCGGCGAGGTCTCGGCCATCGTCGGCCCGAATGGGTCCGGCAAGACGACCTTGCTCAAGGCGCTGACCGGCGAGCTCGCCTATACCGGTACCGTCACGCTCAACGGCCGCGACCTGTCGGCCATGAAGCCGGTCGAGGCAGCCACGCTGCGCGCCGTGCTGCCACAGGCCACGACGCTGTCCTTCCCGTTCACCGTGCGCGAGATCGTTCGCCTCGGCCTGATCGGCGGGCGCTCCGGCTTGCTGCCGGGCGAGGCCCAGCGCCTCCCGGAACGGGCGCTGGCGCGTGTCGACCTCGACGGTTTTGCCGGCCGCTTCCACCAGGAGCTTTCCGGCGGCGAGCAGCAGCGCGTGCAGCTTGCCCGTGTGCTCTGCCAGGTCTGGGCGCCGGTGCTCGAGGGCAGGCCGCGCTATCTCTTCCTCGACGAGCCTGTCTCCAGCCTCGACGTCAAGCACCAGCTCATCATCATGAACATCGCGCGTGATTTCGCCCGACGCGGCGGCGGCGTGGTGGCGATCCTGCACGACCTCAACCTGACGGCCATGTATGCCGACCGCATTTTCGTGCTGCATGGCGGCCAGCTGGCCGCCGCGGGGTCGCCAACGGACGTGCTCAATGACGAGCTGATCGAGAGGGTGTTCGACTGCCGGCTCAGGGTCGGCGCGTTGCCTGCCGGAAGCGTGCCATTCGTGTTGCCGCAATCGGCCGCTTAGGCTTGGCGGTGAACTTCGTCATCCACGGGCGGAGCAAGGAGCGTAGCGACGCAGCGCAGACCCGAGGATCCATTCCGTGACATCAACCGAAGAATGCGGCGATCCAGAAGGAGCGCTGGCGCCTACGCCGCTCGTTCTGCATCGCCGCGGCGCTCGCACGTCACGGAATGGATTCTAGGGTCTGCGCTGCGTCGCTGCGCTCCTTGCTCCGCCCTAGAATGACGAAGTCGAGGGTGGGCGGTGGCCCTCGAGAAAACAGGTCGCAGGTCTTGATCACGCAGCAGGCGCGCGCTGC
>NZ_VFTL01000046.1:0-52352 GCF_006439385.1 Mesorhizobium sp. B3-1-7 | reverse complement strand
GGATTCAGGCGACGCGCTTTAAGCCTTTGTTTTCATGCATGTCGTTATCGCAAAACCGCTGCACACTTTTGCGCGACATGCATTAGACTAGTGACGCCTTGTCGTGTCCTTCGGCTTTGAAACACCGGTTTCCGATGTCTCGTCGCGGACTTCGTGACGACGGGCTCGCAAGACGGCGTCATTCTCCTCGATGGCCTCTCCGGTCGCATCGGCTTCGGCACTGGCCTTCTTGCCCCGTGGACGCTTCGGCGGCGAAGCCGCAAATCCCGGGCCTTCGCCGTGCGGCGCATCTTCGGGCACGCCCTCATGCGCGGCATGCTCCTTGTCGAACTTGATGACCGGCTCCATCTTCGCCAGCACGTCGTCGGCAAGCCAGCACAGACTCATATGGCCGTCGCCGAGATTCTTCACCGGCGGCACCTTGGTCTCGCACAGATTGTCCGGCACCAGCTTCTTGTAACCGCAGCGCGTCTGGAACGGGCAGCCGGTCGGCGGGTTCATCGCCGACGGGATGTCGCCTTCGAGCACGATATGCTTCTTGACCACGCTCGTGTCGGCGATCGGGATCGCCGACAGCAGCGCCTCGGTATAGGGGTGGTAAGGCGGCGAGAAGATCTGGTCGGTCGTCCCCTGCTCGACGATATAGCCGAGATACATGACGACGACGCGGTCGGCGATGTAGCGCACCACCGACAGATCGTGGCTGATGAACAGCATCGTCGTCTTGTTCTTGCGCTGGATATCCATCAGCAGTTCGGTCACCGCCGCCTGCACCGAGACATCGAGCGCCGAGACCGGCTCGTCGGCCACCACAACCTTGGCGTCGCCGGCAAAGGCGCGCGCGACGCCGATGCGCTGCTTCTGGCCGCCCGACAGCTGGCGTGGCTTACGGGTCTCGAAGGCGCGCGGCAGCTTCACCAGGTCGAGCAGTTCCAGCATGCGCTGGCGCCGCTCGGCGACATTCTTGCCGACCTTGAACTTCTCCAGCGTGCGGATGATCTGCGAGCCGACGCTGTGGCTGGGGTTCAGCGTGTCGAACGGGTTCTGGAACACCATCTGGATCGAAGACACGGTCTCGACATTGCGGCTCTCGACGCCGGTCGACTGGATCTCCTTGTTGCCCAGCGTCACCGTGCCGGAACTGGCGGTCTCCAGTCCCAGAAGCACCTTGGCGAGTGTCGACTTGCCGCAGCCGGATTCGCCGACGATCGCAACCGTCTCGGATTCGCGCGCGGTGAACGAGATCGTCTCGTTGGCCTTGACGACGCGGCCTTCGCTGGAGCCGAACACCTCGCTGCCGCCAACCCTGTAGTATTTCTTGAGATCGTCGATCTTGAGCACCGGGGCGCCGGGCTCGACCTTCTCATTGACCTTCTTGGCGCCGGGCGGCAGCGCCTCCCAGTCGATCTCGTTGAACCGCACGCAGCGCGAGAAATGCCCCTCATGGCCGTCGACCGGGATCATCGGGATTTCCGCGGCGTTGCAGACGCCCTCGACGAAATGGTGGCAGCGCGGGCCGAAATTGCAGCCCTTCGGCCGCTCGTGCGGCAGCGGCAACTGGCCGGGAATGGAGATCAGCGGCCGTGAGTTCTTGTCGGCGCCGGGCAGCGGGATCGAGCGGAACAACCCTTGCGTATAGGGATGGCGCATCCGGTCGAACACATCCTCGATCTTGCCGGTCTCGACCGCCTCGCCGGAATACATCACCGTGATCTTGTCGCAGGTCTCGAGGATGAGACCGAGATTGTGCGACACGAAGATCATCGAGGTGCCGAACTTCTCGCCCAGCCCCTTGACCAGCTCGACGATGCCGGCCTCGACGGTGACGTCGAGCGCCGTCGTCGGCTCGTCGAGCAGCAAGAGCGCCGGCTTGGACAGCAGCGCCATAGCGATGACGATGCGCTGCTGCTGGCCGCCCGACAGCTGGTGCGGATAGGAGCGCATCATGCGCTCGGGATCGGGCAGCCTCACCGCCCGCACCATCTCCAGCGCGCGATTATGCGCCTCTTCCTTCGACACCTTGTCGTGGATCAGCGGCACTTCCATCAGCTGCTGGCCGATTTTCATCGCCGGATTGAGGCTCGCCATCGGCTCCTGGTAGATCATGGCGATCTTGTTGCCGCGGATGGAGCGTAGCTCCTCCTCGGAGAGCTCGCCCATGTCCTTGCCCTGGAACTTGATCTTGCCGCCGACGATCTTTCCGATGTTGGAAAGGTCGCGCATGATGCCGAGCGACACGGTCGACTTGCCGCAGCCGGATTCGCCGACGATGCCCATCGCCTCGCCGGGCATCACCGTGCAGGAAAAATCCATCACGGCCGGGATCTCGCCCTTGCGGGTGAAGAAGGAGATCGAGAGGTTCTCGATCTCGATGATCGGCCCATTGGTCGGCTTGCCTGGATCTCGAACTGCCTCGTTCATGGGTCGCTCCAATCCTTGGTTCTTGGAAGATGGGGCCGAAAGCCCCGCCATCAATCCTTCATCGACTGTTCACGCAGCGAATCCGCCAACAGGTTCAGCCCCAGCACGAACGACATCAATGCGATCGTCGGCGGCAGCGCCGGGTGGATGAAGGAACGCAAGAGGCGGCTGGCGTCCTTGATCGCGGTGCCCCAGTCGGGGCTCTCCGGCGCCAGGCCCAGGCCGAAATAGCCGAGCGTTCCGAGCAGGATCGTCGTGTAGCCGATACGCAGGCAGGCATCGACGATCAGCGGACCGCGCGCGTTGGGCAGGATCTCCCACAGCATGATGTACCAGGGCGATTCACCGCGCGTCTGCGCCGCCGCAACATAGTCGCGCGTCTTGATGTCCATGGTCAGACCGCGCACGATGCGGAACACGCCGGGGCTGGAAGCGAACACCACCGCCACGAAGATGTTGAGCTGGTTCGGATCGATGTGGACGATATGGAACGGATCCTTGTCGAAGACGAGGCCCGCATAGATCCAGCCGCCGACCACCAGCGTGATGCCAAGCAGGATATAGAGCCGATCCGGCCGGTTTTTGAACCGCGTCCAAAACAGGACGCTGAAGAAGATGATCGGGAACAGGAAGAACAATCCCGCCATCGCATAGGGGATCGGCGTGTCCATGATGCCCGGCGTCACCAGCAGGTAGAACAAGAGGATGACCGGGAAGGCCAGCACCAGATTGGCAAGGAACGACAGCAGCGTGTCGATCTTGCCGCCATAGTAGCCGGCCGGCAGGCCGAGCGTGATGCCGACCATCAGCGCGAAGCCGGTGGCGGCCGGCGCGATGATCAGCACGATCTGGCTGCCATAGACCATGCGCGAGAACACGTCGCGGGCAAGCTTGTCGCCACCGAAATAATAGACGAGCTTCGATGCCGGCTCGATCGCGCCGGGCAGCGTGTCCTTCATCACCGAGATCTGCGCCAACGGGTCGAAGGGCGAGATGGTCGAGGCGAAGATCGCCGTGAACAGCCAGAACAGGCAGATGAAGACGCCGGCGATGCCGACGCCGCTGTCGAAAAGCTGGCCGTAGAGGCCGAGTCGCTTCTTGTAGGTAAAGCTGGCGCCCATCACCAGGATGAGCCCGACCCACACCGGCCAGAACCGCCAGAGCACGCCGATAACCACGTCGAAGGCGCTGATATATTCGGTTTGCATCGGCCCCTGCCCCTACTGAACCCTGATACGCGGATTGAGAAACGCGTAGCCGACATCGGAAATGAGCTGCGTGATCAGCACGATGAACACCGAGACCAGCGAGCAGCCGAGCAGCAGATCGATGTCGTTGTTGCCGGCGGCTTCGACCAGCGTGTAGCCAAAGCCCTGGTAGCGGAACATCACCTCGACGATGACGACGCCGGTGAGCAGCCACGGGAACTGCAGCATGATGACGGTGAAGGGTGCGATCAACGCGTTGCGCAACGCATGCTTGATGACCACGCTGCTGAAGGACAGGCCCTTCAGCCGGGCGGTGCGGATATATTGCTGCGTCATCACCTCGACCATCGAGGCGCGTGTCATGCGCGCGATATAGCCGATGCCGTAGATCGCCAGCGTGATCACCGGCAGCGTGAAATTGTAGAAGGTGATGCCTTGGCTGGCGGATGCAGCCGAACCGTTCAGCCAGCCGAGCCAGGAGGCGAAGATGACGGTGAAGATGACGCCCGACACATATTCGGGCGTCGCCGTCGAGGCGATCGAGGCCACGGACAGCACACGGTCGGTGCGCGAGCCTTCGCGCATGCCGGCGAGAATGCCGATCAGCAGCGAGATCGGCACCATCACCGCCAGCACCCAGAACATCAGCAATCCGGTGGCGCCGAGGGCCGGGAAAAGCTTGGCCCCGACCGTCGTCTTGAACTTGGTCGAGCAACCGAAATCGCCCTGCAGAACGCCGGAGAATGTCGGTTCGATCGGGTCGTTGCAGAAGGAGAAGCGTTGGGTCGTCTTGCCGGTCGCCGGATCGGTGATCGGATGCTTCGGCAGGACGCCCAGCCACTGGCCGTAGCGCACGAAGAAATTCTGCCGGTAGCCATGGTTGACCAGCCAGCTTTCAAGCTGGTCGGCGGGCGTGTGCATCTCGGTCTGGCTGATCGCCAGTTTCTTGAGATTGGGCTCGAGATTGACGAGAAAGAACACGACCAGCGTCAGGCACAGCATCGTGAGCAGTATGGTGCCGATGCGTCTGGCGATGAATGAGAACATGCGCGCCCCCTGCCGGCCGGGTTGGGGTCAGATAGGCTCAACCCTGTTTCGAAAAGCGGATGAGGCCCCGCCACCGCCGCAGGATATGCAGCCGCGACGAAGCTTGAGATACGAGGGGCCGCGGCCCCTCGTATTCATCACGCCATGGATCACGCCTGGTCGAGCCAGACCTTGCCGAAGTCGTGCTCGTAGGTGGGGTGCATCGAGTGGTTCTTCACCTCGGGCTTTATGTTGATGTAGAGCTTGCGCCAGTAAGGTTGGATGATGATGCCGGAATCCTGCAGCGTCTGCTCGATGTCCTTCATCACAACCTTGCGCTTCTCCGCATCGGCGATGCCGAGCGCCTCGTTCACCTTCTTGTCGAAGTCCGGGTTGGCGTAAGCGGTCTCGTTCCAGGCTTCGCCGGAGCGGTAGGCGATGGCGATGACCTGGATGCCCAGCGGACGCATGTTCCAGTTGGTTTCCGAGAACGGATACTTCGTCCAGTCGTTCCAGAAGGTCGAGCTCGGCAGCACGGTGCGCTTCACCTTGATGCCGGCCTCGCGCAGTTGGGCCGCGATCGCGTCCGTGGTGTTCTTGTGGTAGTCCTCGTCGTTGCTGATCAGCTCGTGCTCGAAATCGATCGCGCCGGCTTCCGTCAGCATCTGCTTGGCCTTGGCGATGTCGCGCTTGACCTCCGGCAGCTTGACATACTCCGGATGGATCGGCGCGACATGGTGGTTTTCGGCCGGCGTGCCGGCATTGCCATAGCCGAGCTGCAGCACGGTGGCGTTGTCGACGGCAAGCAACATCGCCTGACGAACCTTCTGGTCGTCATAGGGCTTCTTGGTGACGTTGAAGCGAGACACAACCGTGGCTGCCGTCACGACTTCCGAAACCGGCGCGCCGACATCCGCGATGATCTTGATGTAGTCGGCGGTGGTTTCGTGGTTGGTCTGGACTTCGCCCGACTCGAAAGCCGAGACGGTCGCCGCCGGATCGGTGCCGTAGTCGATGAACTCCACGCCGTCGAGGAAGGCCTCGCCCTGCCACCACTTGCCGGTCTCGCGACGCTTGTAGACCACCTTCTGGCCGACGTCGTAGGAGACCAGCTCGAACGGACCGGTGCCGATCGGGCAGTTCTTGAAGTTGGCGCCCTTCTCGTCGAAGGTCTTGTGCACGACCAGCGCCGGGTAGTCGCACAGGTTCGGGATGATGGCGATGTCGGGCTTGGACAGCTTGAGCTTGACCGTCATGTCGTCGACCTTGACGACCGAGCCGTCGCGCAGCTTCTTGGTCGTGTCGTCGACGAGGCTGCCGAGGCGGCCAGGCATCGAATTGCCTTCCGCGCCCTTATCGGCCCAGCGGGTGAAATTGTAGATCACGTCGTCGGCGGTGAACTTGTCGCCATTGTTCCACTCGACGCCCGGCCGCACATGCAGCGTATATTCTGTGGCGTCGTCATTGATGTCCCAGCTCGCCAGCAGGTACGGCGCGAAGGTGTATTCCTTGGTGTATTTCACCAGCGGCTCGAGCGCCTGGCGCTCGGCATTGGAGATTTCGGACCAGTCGGCCGTGCGCGGATCCTTCGGATCCTTGATCGACATCGCGACCTTGATCACGCCGCCCTTCTTGCCCTGCACGTCCTCGGCCCGGGCCGGGGTAGGCGCGGCGAGGCCGAGCATGCCATAGGCCATTGCCGTCGATGCGCCGAAGACGCTTGCCAAAGCCAGAAACTCGCGGCGGTCCACGCCGCCCGATTTGGCGTCTTCGGCCATTTTCAGGATGTGATCCGGAACACGGTCACCATTGCTCTTGTAGATTGCCATGACTTACTCCCATTGTTGGCTTTCCGCCTTGTAACATTCCGCATCCAAGCCGTGATGTCAAAACACGGTGTGAAGTGGGAACATGTTAGGGAATGTGCATCTTTGGTTGCAATACGGTTCGCGCGATAGCGACAGTCTTGACGCAAATTTGTTAGCGTGAGGCGGATTTTCCCAAAATTCGTCGCGGGCGATTAAATCAATACATTTTATGAGGATTAGGGGCTCTGTGGCCGTGGCGAGCGGCCGCTTCGACTGGCCTTGGAAGGGCCGCGCAGCCTCAATATTCGCGTTCGTAGAAGACGCCGCCCTTTGCTTCGCCGGCGTCATTGGCCTCGCCGCGCAGCTTCACGCCGCGGCCGACATTGAGGTCGATCGTGGCCTTGCCGGAGCCAGGTTTGTCGCCCTTCTGTATGGTCACATAGGTGCGGTCGTTGAGGTACTTGCCGGCCGAAACCGCGGTGCCGCCCTTCTCGTCCGTCGTCACGTCGAGATCGTCGACACCGATGGCGCTCTGCAGGTTCTCGAGCAGCGACGTCGATCCGCCGACGCCAGCCAGCTGCGCGGCGGCGCTCGCAAGCTGCGCGATCTGCAGCGGCGACAGTTTGGACATGGATTGGCCAAAGATGAGCTGCGCCATCACCTCGTCCTGGGGCAGCGCCGGCACGGAGGAGAAGGTGAACTTCGGATTGGTCGCCTCGCCCGACACGAGGATCGTGACCGTGGCGCTGCTCGTCGTCGTGGTCGCCGTCATGTTGAGATAGGGCACCAGCGACCCCTGGAACCCGATCGTGCCCTCGGTGAAGGTCAGCCGCTTGGAGAGGATAATCAGCCGTCCGCGCTGCAGGGTGAAAGTGCCTACCGCCTGCGGCGCCGAGGCAGGGCCCGTCAACTTCAGCGAGCCGCCGAGTTCGGCATCGACGCCCCTGCCCTGAATGAAGATCTGGTTCGGCGCGTTGACCGTCACGTCGAGCGTCAGGCCGCTGCCGCCGTTGCTGCTGCCGCTGGACGTCGCCGGACGCAGCGCCTTGTCCTGCGCCCGCACCGAAGCCGGCGCGTTCTTGTGCTTGACATCCAGCGCCGAAAGCGAGCCCGGCAGCTTTTCCGGGACGGTGATGACCGTCCTCGCCAGGTTGATCGTGCCGGCGATCACCGGCGCCGAGACGAGCGGGCCCTTGACGGTCAGGTCGCCGCCGAGATTGGCGGTCACCACCCGGCCGTCGGTGTAGCGGCCGTCGGTGAGCTTGACCGACAGATCGGCCGGGAAGCCTTGCGCCGGTGTGATGCCGACGGTACCGCTTGCCGACAGGTTGCCGCGCGTCGACAGCTTTCCGGTCAAGCGGTTGATCCTGGCGACGCCGCCGCCAATCGCGACGTCGGCGGCGATATCGTTGACCGCCAGGCCGGAGCGGGCATCGATAAGGCGCGAGCCGGATGTCGTGACTTTGCCGCTGATCACCGGCGCGGATGCAGGGCCGCGCACCTGCACATCGACATTGGCGGTGCCGTTGAGCGCCAGACCTTGAGCGGCGAGCTTGGCGGCAAGGAAGGAAAAAGGCACCTTGCCGTTGAAGTCGAGCGCCAAGGTGGGCGTGCCTGCCGTCGCAACCGTGCCGCCACCCTTAAGGCCGAGGCCGGCGCCGTCGCTGATGTTGGCGTCGAAGGCGAGCTTGTTGCCGGCGAAGGTTCCCGACGACGACACATTCATGCCGCCGAGGCCGGCGCTGCGTGTCTGCGAGGTCTGCACGCCGGAAGCATCGATGTTGAAGGCGACCGAGGGGGTCGAAGGCTGGCCGGTGACCTTGACCGTGCCCGAGATCGAGCCGGCCGCGTCGAGACCCGGCGAAAAGCTGTTGGCGAGCGAGATCGGCACCCTCGCCAGGTTGGCGTTGATGTCGAGTGCCTGCGCGACCTTGCCCGTCACCGTCGCCGTGCCGCCGCCGAGATTGAGCACCAGCCGGTCGAGCGTCGTCACGCCGTTGGCGACAGTGATCGTCGAGGCCTGCGCGATCGCGGCCTTGATGCCCTGCACGGTCGCCTGGCCAGAGGCGAGCTCGACGGTCGTCGTGCCGTTGGCGACCTTCACGCGGCCGGCGGCTTTGGCCGGGATGTTCTTGACGGTGGCGGCGCCGGAAAAACCGGTCCAGTCGCCGTCGCGCTTGAGATCGACATCGATGCCGGTGATGGCGGTGCCGCCGGACGTCACGCTCTCGGCGCGCACCGTGCCGGCAATGACGGGTGCTGCCATATAGTTCGCGATCTGCGCGTCGATGGCGACATTCCTGGCCGAGAGATCGCCGCGCTTGATCTCCGAGGTGTTCGCCTTGACCGCAACGTTGGGTCCGTTGGCCGCCTTGGTGAAAGCGATCGTGCCACGCACATTGCCCTCGGCCTTTTCCAGGGCCAGCGCGGCGAGCGGCCCGATATCGGGCAGGTCGAGCGAAACGGTGCCGACCGGCACGAAGGCATCGTCGAGGATGAGGTCGCCGGAGATCTTGTTCGGACCGAGCGACAGCAGAAGCCCGTTGATCGCGCGGCTGCCATTGGTCGTGGCGAGCACCGCGCTGCCCTCGAGGTTTTGTCCGGCGACGTTGCCGGTGAGCTGTACATTGGCCGCCGGATTGGCGGCGTCGGCCTTGCCGGTGGCCGTCAGCTTCAATCCGGTGATCTCGCGCGCCGCCACCGAAAGCCGGTCGCTGCTCACCGTCATCGACAGGTCGGGCGCGGTAACCAGGCCTTGCGCATTCAGGGCAAAGGCAATGGCGCCCTTGGCGTCTTTCGAGAGCCCTGAAACGTCGTTCAACGCGCCTCTGATCCCGGCGGCCAGCTTGCTGTCGGCAAGGCTCGCCTGGCCATCGGCGGTGAGCGCGCCCGAATTCAGCTTCAGCCCGTCGACATTGACATTGCCATTGGCATCGCGCTTCAGCGAGGCGCTCAACGCAGCGCTCTCGCCAAGCATGCCGCGTACCGCCGCCGGCAAGGCTGAAGAGGCGACATTGGCGTTCATATTGAGGTAGACCGAACCGTCGCCCAGCGATATCCGGCCGGCGACCTGGCTGTTGAGCGCATCGCTTCTCAAGGAGCCGCTGTCGACGGCAACGGCATCGGTCGTCAGGCGGCCATTGACCTTGGCCGTGACCTTGCCGGCGATCAGCGGCGCGATCGTCGGATTGTCGAGGCCAATCCTGTCCACCGACACCGTGCCGGAAACCTGACCTGCCCGCCCCTTGAGGTCGAAGGCATCCGAATGCAGCGCCAGGATGAGGCCGTCGACCGTCGCCTGGCTGGCGGCAATGGAAGGCAGGATCGCGGACACATCGAGCCGCGCCTGCGTGCTTTCGCCCGCCATCTTTGCCGACAAGGACTGGACGGCGATCTTGACCGGGCTTTGGGCGCTGCCGACGGTCAACGGCAGGCTGGCTCCGGATGAGGTAAGATCGAGAGAGAAATCGCTGGCGCCGTTCGGGTTGAGAGTGCCGGCGGCCTTGCCTGAAATCCCTTCGCCCGAAAGCGTGGCGTGGTCCAGGGCGACGCCGCCCGCCAGCGTGTAGGTACCGGCAGCGTCCAGATCCAGCGGCCCGAGCCCCGCCTGCCTGGTCTGGCTGGTCTCGGCGCCCGCCAACTTCGCGTCGAACTGAATGTCGGGATTGGACGATGGACCCGTGACGTGTGCCGTGCCTTCCAGCGTTCCGGCCCCGTCGAGGCCGGGCACGAAATCGTTGGCGAGTGCCAGCGGGAGGTTGGCGAGATTGGCCGTCAGGTCCAGTGCCTGACCGGCGCTGCCGGAAACCGTCGCCGAGCCGCCGCCGAGATTGAGCGCGAGCTTCTCGATGGCGGTCACGCCATTGGCGATGGAGAGGCTGGAAGGCTCGGCTATTGCCGCCTTGATGCCACGCACCGTCGCCTCTCCGGAGGCGATTTCCACGCTTGTCGTGCCGTTGGCGATCTTCACGCGCCCGGTGGCGGTGGCCGGAATGCCGGACGCCGTCGCGCCTCCGGTAAAGTTCGTCCAGTCGCCGTCGCGCCTCAGATCGATGCCGATGCCGCTGATGACCGTGCTGCCGGAACTGACGCTGTCGGCCTTGATGGTGCCCGAGATCGCCGGCCCCTTGAGGTAGTTGGCGATCAGCGCGTTGACGGTGATCGTCTTTGCCGCCAGCTCGCCGCGCGCGATCGACGTGCTGGCCGCATTGATGGTGACGGTCGGCGCCTCGCCGTCCTTGGCGAAGGCGATGGTGCCGTTGATGTCGCCGGTGGCGCTCTGATTTGCGAGTGCCGCAAGTGGCCCGATGTCGGGCACGGCAAGCGTCAATGTGCCGAGCGGCAGGAACTTGTCGTCGAGCGCGAGATCGCCCGAAACCTTGTTGTCGCCGAGCGCCAGGCTCAGCCCCTTGATCGAGCGCTTGCCGTCGGCGGTCACCAGCGAGGCCTCGATATCCAGCGCCTGGCCCTCGGCGTTGCCGGTCAGCGAGATGTCGGCCGACGGATTGGCGATGTCGGCCTTGCCTTTGGCCGAGAGCTTGATGTCCTTCACCGTCCGGCCGGCGGCCGTGAGGCTGGCGCTGTCGGCTGACACCGTGAAATCCGGCGCCCAACGCGGGCCGCTCGTGCTCAGCGCGAAATTGACCCCGCCGGCAAGCGGCGTGCCGGCGAGCGATGACAGCGGCGAGACGTCGCCCAACGTGCCCTTGACGCTGGCCTGGATGTCCGAGCCCTGCATGCTGCCGGTGCCGCTGGCGCTGAGCGAGCCAGAGCTGATCTCCAGCGAGTTGGCGGCGAACGCGCCCTGCGGGTCGCGGGTCGCGGTCGCGGAAAACTTCACCCGCTCGCCGAGCAGTGAGCTGATCTGCGGCGGCAATGCGTTCGAGACGGCGTCGGCATTCATCTTCAGCGTCATCGACAGATCGGCGAGCGACACGCCCGCCGTCAGCGCCGCATTTAGCGCATCGCTACGCAAGGTGCCTTTCTCGATGGTCACGGTCTCGCGGCTGATCGTGCCGGAAAGATCCACGGCGAGCTTGCCGGTCACCAGCGGCGCCAGCGTCGCCACATCCGTCTTCAGGCCGGCGGCCGCGAGCTTGATGCTGACCGGACCGCTACGGTTCCCGATATCGAAGCCGTCGGAATGGATCTCGCCCGTAATATTGTTGAGCTGGGTCCCGCCGACGGCCACCGAGGTAAGCGACGTGCCGATATCGACCATCGGCGCCTTGCCGTCGCCAAAGGCGCGCACCGTTGCCTTTTCGACCGCGACCAGGATCGGTGCAGCGCTGTTGCCGACATCGACAGTGACCGGCTTGTCCTTGGCGGAGAGCTCGACGGCGAGGTCGCTGGCACCCCTCGGATCGACATTGCCGGTCGCGGCGCCGTGCACCGCATCGCTCTCTATGGTCGCGCGCTCGATATCGACCCCGCCCGACGTGGTCACTGTTCCGGCGAGGTCGAAGCTCGTCTTGCCGGCAAACAGCGCCTTTATCTTCTCCGGCAGGAACCCTTCGAACTGGCCGTCGCCCTTGGCCTCGATGCGGTGGCCCTTGTCGGTGAGTTGGTGCCGGCCGGTCAACTGGCTGACGATCCGTCCGTCGACCATGAAGGTGCCGACGCCGCTCCAGTTGGCTAAGGGTCCGCTGCCGGAAACCACGATGTTGATGGGCGGCGCATCCGGCAGCTTGAGCAGATTGGCGATGATGCCGCCCGCCGGCTCCGAAGCCTTGAGATCGAGGTCGAGCTTGTTGTCGGCCGGCGCAAAATGGATCTTGGCGTCGACATTGCCCTCTCTGCCGTCGTGACGGCTCACGTTCAGCACGCTCTCGATCGCCAGTGGCGATGGATCCGCCTTGAGCGAGCCCTTGGCGGCCAGCTCGGCGATGCCGCTGCCGGCTAGCTCCTGGCCAAGCGCGATCTCCGGCAGGTCGATCTGCTTGACGTCGATCGAAACCGGCAGGCTCGTCGAGCCGCTCTGTGATGGCTGCTGGCTTGGCTGTGGCAGCCGCGCCAGTTCGATGCGCCCGGCGGCAAAGCGATCGGCATCGAAATTCCAGGAGAGCAGCGCCGTCGGCGACCAGTCGAGCGCCACTTTGCGCGCCACCATCCAGGGGCCGGCGCGGTCTTCCAACACGACGTGGTCCACCCTGAGCGCGCCCGACCAGATGCCTTCGATGCCGCTGACCGTCACCTTGCGGTCCTCATTCGAAGCCATCTTCGATACCAAGCTGGCGAGATTCTGCCGGCCTCCTTCGGTGCCGGTCAGAACGACAAGCGCGCCGATCGCCACCACGAGCAGCACAAGCAGCGCGTAGAGGCAGATGCGGAGGATGCGCCAGACCATCTTCATCGTCAGAACGCCTGGCCGATGCCGGCATAGATGCCGAAATGCGGATCGCCCGGATCGCGGTTGAGCGGCACGGCAGCGTCGATGCGCAACGGCCCGAAGGGAGTAATATAGCGCAGGCCGACGCCGGCGCCGACCTTCACATTCGAGAAATCGGGGAAGGATTTGGTCGAGACCGTGCCGGCATCGACGAAGGGTACGATGCCGATCGTGTCGGTGACGCCGATGCGCATCTCGACTGAGGTCTCGAAGAAGGAGAGACCGCCGATCGGCTGGCCGTCGATATCCTTCGGGCCGATGCCCTGGTAGGAATAGCCGCGCACCGAGCCGCCGCCGCCGGAATAGAAGCGACGGTCGGCCGGCACGTTCTGCAGCCCGGTGCCGACGATCGAGCCCAGCGTCGCGCGCTCGGCGAGCACGAACCGGCTTGCCGTGTCGAGCGACTGGTAGGTGTAGCCCTCGCCCTTCAGCTTCAGGAAGGTCGCGCCGTTCAATATGTCGTAGCTCGGCTCGGCATAGGCAAGGAAGCGGAATCCCCTGGTCGGGTTCAGTTTGTTGTCGCGGCTGTCATAGACATATTGCAGCGGCACGCTGGCGATCAGATAGGTATGCTTGCCGAAGGCGTCGGTGATCTTCGAATAATCGAGGTCGAATTCGGCCGAGACCCGCTGCTTCTTGTCGAGGTCGTAGGAAACGCCGATGTCGCCCTTGACCGAGAAATGATCATAGGCATCGGGGTGCTCGAACACCGTCTTGATGCCGGTGAAGAATTTCGACGTCGGCCCGAGCACGCCGGGCTTCTCGAACATGACGCCGGCATTGTAGTTGAGCGCGGAAATGCTGTTGCTGCCGATGCCGCTGATCGAGCCGTCGATACGCAGCTTCTCCGCCTGTCCGAACAGGTTGCGGTGTCCCCAATAGCCTTCGAGCCCGAGGCCTTCCGTATTCGAGAACGTGCCGCCGATGCCGAAATAGCGTGGCTTGCGCTCGCTCACCTGGACATCGATCGGGATGTTGCCGTTGGCGTCGAGGTTGTCGCCTTCCTTGATGGTCACGCTGTTGAAGACTTCGAGCCCGAGCAGCCGGTCGCGGGCATCGTCGATCTCCTGCGGCGAATATTGCTGGCCTCGCTTCAACCCGGTCATGTATTCGGTGAAGTCGCGATCGACCTTTTCCGTGCCCTCGACTGTCGTGTCGCCATAGCCGGCGACCGGACCGGCCGCCACCGTCAGCGTCACGTCCAGCGTCGAGGTGGCGTGCTCGGCGACGATCTCGCGGTCCGTCACCTTGGCAAGCGGCCTGCCCTCTTCCTTCAGCGCCCGCACGATCAGCGCTTCGGCCTTGAGCACCGCGCCGGAGCCGGCATCGCCGCCGGCAATCAGGCCGAAATCGGCTGCCGCCAATCCCGCCGCATCACCCTTCAGCCGGATGTTGCCCAACGTGAATTTCGCTCCAGGGGAAACCGTGACGACCACCGGAATGGGCTGCGGCCCCTTGAACTCCGCATCCGGCGGCAACTCGTCGATCGACTTGCCGTCGATCGTGATGGTGACCACGCCCTCGTAGCGGGCATCGGCGTATAGGGCGGCGACCAGTTGTTCGCGGTCGCCGCGCGCCTTGGCCATCAGGCCGAGCGATCCCGACACCGGATGGTCCTCGTCGTTTTTCAGCGCCGAGGCATTTTCGAGCTTCTTGACCAGATCCTTGTCGGCGTCAGGCGCATTGATCGTCACCGAGTAGCGCAGCGGATCGACGACATCGGCATCCTCGTCCTTGGACGAACCCCAAAGCTTGATGCCGAAAATCTCGAAAGCCGCCACCTGCCGTACCTCCGCGGCCAGCATGGTCGAGCAGATGAGCGCGAAAAGCAGGGCGCGCGGAAGCCCGCGCCCTGGCGCGTACCCTCCTGACATCTGCGTTTCATGCGCCGGCATTAAGACAACCTAGTCGACAAAACTAAAATTGGAATGAAGTTCCGCAACGTTCGTAAAGGGGCCACAATCCAATTGTCTGAAATAGACTGGGCTTGGAATTCACACCTTTTGCGATTCCGCAAGAAAGTGTGATCCGTCTCACAGAGGTTCTGTCGAAATACCGGCCTTTGGCCGGCATGGAAACCGTTTGCGGGTGATAAACCTGCGGCGTTCCGGCGTTGACAAGCCTGCACGAAGCTTGATCATGCCCGGACGCTGGCGATGTCTGGAGGGTGGTATGGCAATGCGCGCGGCTCGTGGTCTCTCTTTCCTTCTCCTTGTCTTTTTCGCCTTCAGCGGCACGGCGCTTGCGGCCGAAGCCCGGCGAATCGTGACGACCGACAATTCCGACTATTTTGGCTTCGACCTGAGGTCGGAGCAGAATGTCAGCCTTGACCAGTGCAAGACCACGTGCCTCGGCGACCCGGCCTGCCGTGCCTTCACCTACAACACCAAGGCCAAATGGTGTTTTCTCAAATCCGACTATAACCAGTTGAAATCCTTCACCGGCGCCGTCGCCGGCAAGGTCGCGAATGTCGATGGCGACCCGGATATCGGCGCCCCGCCGGCCTTGGCCTTCTTCCCGAACTGGATGGCCGACCAGGCCCAGCAGTTCCGCAACCACCTGACCGATCCGGCCTATGACAAGCCGACCGAAGGGCTTGCTGCCCTGCAGGCGGCCGCCGAGCAGGCAGCACTTACCGGCGACCATCGCCTTGCCATGCAGAAATACCAGGCGGCCGTCTCCGTCCTGCCCGATGACGGCGCGCTGTGGCTGGCGCTGGCGCGCGAGATACTCGCCGTGGAGCCGGCCTCGAACACCACCGAACCCTCGACGTTCCCGATGAACGCCACCTCGGCGGCCTTCAACGCCTACAAGCTGGTGCGCACCGCAAAGACCCGCGCCGAGGCGCTGGCCCTGCTCGGCGCCGGCCTCGACAAGCGCGATCTGTACCGGCCGTCGCTGCAGGCCTATGAGGCGAGCCTTGCGCTGGTGAGCTCGCCCGCCGTCCAGGCCGACTATGCCGACCTCAAGGCGCGCAAGGGTTTTCGCGTCATCGAGCACACCGTCGATGCCGATTCCTCCTCGCCGCGCATCTGCGCCCAGTTCTCCGAGGAACTGGTCAAGACCGGCATCGACTATGCGCAGTTCGTGACCGTCGACAACGCCGCGCCCAAAGCCGTCGAGGCCAAGGACAAGCAGATCTGCGTCGAAGGCCTGGAGCACGGCCAGCATTATGACGTAACCTTCCGCGCCGGCCTGCCGGCCGCGATCGGCGAGACGATCGCCGCGCCTGTCGTGCTGTCGATCTACGTCCAGGACCGCGCTCCCTCCGCCCGCTTCACCGGCGACAGCTTCGTGCTGCCGGCCGGCGCGCGCCGCGGCATTCCGGTCGTCACCGTCAACATGAACGCCGCCAAGATGACGCTCTACCGCATCGGCGATCGTTCGCTGGCGCAGCTTCTGTCCGGTTATCAGTTCCTGCATCAGCTCGACGGCTATGATATCTCCACCATTTCCGACCAGATGGGCGCGCCCGTCTGGTCGGGCACGCTCGATATCGCCAATGATCTCAACAAGGAGGTTACCACTTCGTTTCCGGTGGACGAGGCGATCCCGCAGCGCAAGCCCGGCGTCTATGTGCTGACCGCGCAACTGGTCGACGACAAGAGCGACGATTACGGTTCACGCGCCACGCAGTGGTTCGTGGTCTCCGACATCGGCCTTTCCACCTATACCGGCCAAGACGGCCTCAACGTCTTTGCCCGTTCGCTGGGCTCGGCCAAGCCGATTTCCGGCGCCGAATTGACGTTGCTTGCCAAGAACAACGAGATACTCGGCACGGCGACCACCGACGCCGAGGGCCACGCCGTCTTCAATCCTGGCCTCACCCGCGGCGAAAACGGCATGGTGCCGGCCGTGCTGATGGCCAAGCAGGGCGACAACGACTTCGTCTTCCTCGACATGGGCAAGGCCGGCTTCGATCTTTCGGATCGCGGCGTCGAGGGGCGCGCCTCGCCAGGCGCGCTCGACGTCTTTGCCTGGACGGAGCGCGGCATCTACCGCGCCGGCGAGGACGTTCACGTCGCCGCCCTTGCCC
Source organism: Mesorhizobium sp. B3-1-7 (assembly GCF_006439385.1). Taxonomy (NCBI): domain Bacteria; kingdom Pseudomonadati; phylum Pseudomonadota; class Alphaproteobacteria; order Hyphomicrobiales; family Phyllobacteriaceae; genus Mesorhizobium; species Mesorhizobium sp. B3-1-7. Next base: position 35,465 of record NZ_VFTL01000046.1, on the reverse strand, counting down.
GCGACGGCGCCGCGAAGGCGGTCGAGAACCTGCCGCTGACCTTCATCTTCACGCGTCCCGACGGCGTCGAGAGCCGCCGTGTCATCAGCAATGGCGAGTCCGCCGGCGGCCACGCCGTCGACTTGCCGCTCGAGGCCAACGCCATGCGCGGCACCTGGACGGTGTCGATCTACACCGATCCCAAGCAGGCGCCGGTCGCCAGCCAGATGTTCCTGGTCGAGGATTTCGTGCCGGATCGCATCGAATTCGACCTGACCGCCGACAAGAAGGAGATCGCCCAGGGCGAGACCGCCAACGCCACCGTCGACGGCCGCTTCCTTTACGGCGCGCCGGCCGCGGGCCTGGCGCTCGAAGGCGAGATGACTTTGTCGACCACCAGCAGCTGGGACAGCTTCAAGGACTTCACCTTCGGCCTGGCCGACGAGCAGTCGAGCGAGCCGACCGTGACGCCTCTCGCCAATCTTCCCGTGGTCGGCGACGACGGCAAGGCGACCTTCCCGGTCACCATCGACCAGTTGCCGTCGACCACCAAGCTGGTCAACGCCAAGGTCACCGTGCGCATGCGCGAGGCCGGCGGTCGCGCCGTCGAGCGCTCGCTCGACATCGGCGTTCGCCCGCAGCGCGACGTCATCGGCATTCGCCCCGATTTCGCGGATGATGAGGTGCCGCAAGGCGGCACGGCGAAGTTCAGCATCATCGCCGTCGACCCGAACGGCAAGCGCGAGGACCTCAAGGGCGCGCAGTGGTCGCTCGTCAAGGTCGAGCGGAACTATCAATGGTACCGTTCCAACAATTCCTGGAACTACGAGGCGGTGAACCTCACCAAGGCCGTAGCCAACGGCGCGGTCGACCTGAAGGCCGATGGCGAGGCGACGGTATCGCTGCCCGTCGACTGGGGCCGTTACCGGCTCGAGGTCGAGACGGCCGATCCCGACGGTCCGGCGACCAGCTATGAGTTCGATGCCGGCTGGTACGTCGCCTCGATCACCACCGAGACGCCAGACGGCCTGGAGATCGCCCTCGACAAGGATACTTACGCCGCCGGCGAAGTAGCCAAGCTGAAGGTCTCGCCGCATTTTGCCGGCGAACTTCTGGTCACCATCGGCGCCGAGAGGCTTTTGAAGACGGTCACCGCTTCGGTGCCGGCCGGCGGCAGCACCGTCGACATCCCCGTCGGCGACGACTGGGGCGCCGGCGCCTATGTCACGGCGACCCTGTTCCGGCCCGGCGACGCGCAGGAATCGCGCATGCCGGCCCGCGCCATCGGCATCCAATGGCTGTCAGTCGATCCGGGCTCGAAGAAGCTGGCGGTCAGCTTGACGCCGCCGGAAAAGACCTTGCCGCGCCAGCAGCTGTCGATCCCTGTCGCCGTCAACGGCGCCCAGGCCGGCACAAACGCCTATGTGATGGTGGCGGCCGTCGATGTCGGCATCCTCAACCTCACCAATTACAAGGCGCCCGACCCTGAGGACTGGTTCTTCGGCCAGCGCATGCTGGGGCTGGAGATCCGCGACCTCTACGGACGCCTGATCGATGGCTCGCTCGGCACCATGGGCAAGATACGCACCGGCGGCGACGGAGCGAACATGCAGGCGCAAGGCAGCCCGCCGACCGAAAAGCTGGTCGCCTTCTTCTCCGGCCCCGTCGAGCTCGATGCCGACGGCAAGGCGCGCATCGACTTCGACATCCCGCAGTTCAACGGCACCGTGCGCGTCATGGCCGTCGCCTGGACGAAGGATGCGGTCGGCCATGCCCACGCCGACGTCATCGTGCGCGATCCGGTGGTGATCACCGCCGGCCTGCCGCGCTTCTTGGCGCCGGGCGATGCGGCGACCATGCGCCTCGACATTGCCGACACCGATGGTCCGGCCGGCGACTATGCGCTGTCGGTCACCACGACCGGCGACCTTTCGACCGGCGACAAGCCGCTGCCCGAGAAGCTGACGCTCGCCCAGGGCAAGCGTCAGTCGCTCACCTTCCCGCTGGTCGCCAAGACCGCGGGCGACGCTTCCGTCACCGTCAAGCTCGCGCATGCCGGCGGCACTCAGGTCGAGCAGACGCTCTATCTGCCGGTGCGGCCGGCGCAGCTTCCGGTCACCAACCGCATGGTTGTCGACCTGAAGCCGCATGGCGGCTCGCTGCGGGTCGACAAGGAACTGCTTGCCGCAAGCGTGCTCGACGGCGCTTCGGTCAGCGTCGGCGTTTCGCAGTCGTCCGCGCTCGACGTGCCGTCGCTTCTGATGAGCCTCGACCGCTACCCCTATGGCTGCGCCGAGCAGACCACCAGCCGCGCGATGCCGCTGCTCTATGTCAACGACATGGCCAAGAGCATCGGCATGGAGAGCGATCCGGACCTGCACGGCCGCATCCAGGACGCGATCTACAAGGTCCTGTCCTATCAGGCGGCAAGCGGCAGCTTCGGCCTCTGGGGGCCGGGCTCCGGCGACCTGTGGCTCGACGCCTATGTCAGCGAGTTCCTGACCCGGGCGCGCGAGGAGAAATACGATGTGCCCGCGCTGGCGATGAACCAGGCGCTGAACAACCTGCAGAACTCGCTGGGCTACGACCAGGACGTCCAGGACAAGGGCAGCGAGATCGCCTATGCGCTCTACGTGCTCGCCCGCAACAAGAAGGCCTCGATCGGCGATCTGCGCTATTACGCCGACACGCAGATCGAAGCCTTCTCCAGCCCGATGGCGGTCGCTCAGTTGGCGGCGAGCCTCGCGCTCTACGGCGACACGCAGCGTTCGGAAGCCACCTTCCAGACGGCGCTGCGGCTGGCGCAATCGGAAACCGACTACGACTACTATCGCTCGGACTACGGCTCGCGGTTGCGCGACAGCGCGGCGATGCTGGCGCTGGCGGCGGAATCGAAGCCGGTGCCGAGCATCATGCCGCAGCTGATCAAGCTGGTGGGCGTGGCGCGCGCCGATGCCCGCTGGACGAGCACGCAGGACGAATCCTGGATGCTGCTCGCCGCGCGGGCGCTGAAGGAAGGCAATGATTCCATCATGCTTTCCGTCAACGGCGCGCCGCATTCGGGCGGTTATTCAGACCAGGTCGCTGGCAGCGACCTCGTCGACAGCCCCCTCACCATCGCCAACACCGGCGCGACGCCGCTGCAGGCGGTGGTCACCGCGGTCGCCGCGCCGGTCGAGCCGCTGCCGGCCGGCGGCGACGGCTTCACCATCGATCGCACCTACTACAAGCTCGACGGCACCGAGGCCAATGTCACGGAGGCCAGGCAGAACGAGCGCTATGTGGTCGTGCTCAAGGTCTACGAGCAGAACAAGTGGCCGTCGCGGCTCTTGATCACCGACCTGTTGCCGGCCGGCTTCGAGATCGACAATCCGAGCCTGGTTTCCAGCGCGCAATTGTCGAACTTCTCCTGGCTGGCGCAGACCGACGCCGCGCATCTGGAGTTCCGCGACGACCGCTTCGTCGCCGCCTTCAACCCGAACGAAGGCGACGGCGACCGCAACATCACGCTGGCCTATGTCGTGCGCGCCGTGACGCCGGGCACCTACGCCCATCCGGCGGCGACGGTGGAGGACATGTACCGGCCGCAATATTCGGCCCGCACCGCCACCGGCGTGATGGAGGTCAAGGCCGAGTAGCGATGAAAAGGTCACCGATATCTCCCTTCACCCCGTCTCTGGACGGGGTGAAGGTGCCGGTTCACCCTCCGAAGCTGCGGCGTCGCTGCTGCGAAGGACGGGCGGGCGGATGAGGGGCAGCACCGTGCTCTCCAGAAAAATCCTCAAACGAACCGCAATCGCAGGCCTTTGCCTCGCCGGATTCGCGGCGCTTTCGACCGCCGCGTTCTGGGAACTCGACCGCGCCTTTCCGCCGCCACTGCCGGCGAAGCTGACGGTCTCGACGGAGGTCCAGGATCGCGACGGCCAGTTGTTGCGCGCCTTCGCCACGCCGGACGGCTACTGGCGGCTCGAAACCCGCCTCGACCAGGTCGACCGGCAGTTCGTCGACATGCTGGTTACCTACGAAGACAAGCGCTTCTGGAATCACCGCGGCGTCGATCTGCTGGCGCTTTGCCGCGCAGCCGGCCAGCTCGTCACCAGCGGCCATATCGTCTCCGGCGGCTCGACCTTGTCGATGCAGCTTGCCCGGCTGATCGAGCCGCGCGACAGCCGCAGCCTCGGTTCCAAGCTCAAGCAGATGCTGCGCGCCATCCAGATCGAGCGGCGGCTGTCCAAGCAGGAAATCCTCGAACGCTACCTGACGCTGGCGCCCTATGGCGGCAACCTCGAGGGCGTGCGCGCCGCTTCGCTCGCCTATTTCGGCAAGGAGCCGAAGCGGCTCACCGTGTCGGAGGCTGCCCTTCTCGTGGCGCTGCCGCAATTGCCGGAAAGGCGCCGGCCCGATCGCAATCTCGACATTGCCCACGCCGCGCGCGACCGCGTGCTCACCCGCATGGTCTCGGCCGGCGCGCTCGGCGAACGCGAAGCCGCGCGCGCCGCGCTGGACGATGTTTCCGGCCTGCGCCGCAAGCTACCGGCGCTGGCCGCGCATGCCTCCTATGCCATGCTGCCCAAGGCCGTGCCCGGCAAGCCGCTGCAGCTCACAATCCGCAAAAGCGTGCAGCAAGGGCTGGAACAGGTGGCAAGGGATGCCGCCAGGAAGCTCGGCCCGAAACTGTCGGTCGCCATGGTCATGGCCGATGCGCGCACTGGCGACATTCTCGGCGAGGTCGGCTCCGCGAATTTCTTCGATGCCAGCCGTTCCGGCTGGATCGACATGACCAAGGTGGTGCGCTCCCCTGGTTCGACGCTGAAGCCCTTCATATACGGCCTGGCCTTCGAGCAGGGGCTGGTTGCGCAGGAAACCATCATAGAGGACAGCCCGGCCGATTTTGGCGGCTACCGTCCGAAGAATTTCGACATGGGCTACCAGGGCGATGTCTCGATCCGCCAGGCACTGCAATTGTCGCTCAACGTGCCGGCGATCCGCGTGCTCGACGCCGTCGGTCCGGCACGGCTCACGGCGCGCTTCCGCCAGGCCGGCGTCAACCCGATCCTGCCGGTCGACGAGGCGCCGGGCCTGGCGATCGGGCTTGGCGGCGTCGGCGTGACCTTGCGCGACCTGGTGCAGCTCTATACCGGCCTCGCCAATGGCGGCAAGATGCATACGCTGCATGACGGCACCGAGCCGGCCGATGCGGAGCGCACCACCGCAACGATCCTCGACGACCAGGCCGCCTGGCAGATCAACGACATCCTGTCCGGCGTGAAGCCGCCGGAAGGCGCCATGCAGCGCGGCATCGCCTACAAGACCGGCACCTCCTACGGCTATCGCGACGCCTGGTCCGTCGGCTTCGACGGCCGCTACGTGCTGGGTGTGTGGGTTGGCCGCGCCGATGCCAGCCCCATCCCCGGCCTGTCGGGCTATGTCTCGGCAGCTCCGATCCTATTCGAAGGCTTCGTCCGTTCCGGCCTTGCCAGCGTGCCGCTGCCAAGCCGACCGCCGGGCGTCTTCAACCCCAAGCGCGAGGAACTGCCGGTGACGCTCGCCCGTTTCGGCCCCGGATCGGATGGGCTGGTGCAGGCCACCGCCACGGAACCGGCACCGACCATCATCTTCCCGCCCAATGGCGCGCGCGTCGACCTCGGCACGAATTCCGCCGATGCCACGCCGCTGGTGCTGAAACTGCAAGGCGGCCGCGCGCCGTTCCGCTGGCTCGCCAACGGCAAGCCGCTCGCCGGCATCGATCGCCGCCGCACCGCGACCTGGCTACCGGACGGCACCGGCTATTCGACGCTGACCGTGATCGACGCGGCCGGACGCGCGGCGAGCGTGAAGGTGTTCGTCGAATAAGATGCGGCAAGCGATTCAGGAGATTGAGTTTCTCCGCCTGATATTCGGCGCGAGGCACCCCCCTCTGGCCTGCCGGCCATCTCCCCCGCGAGGGGGGAGATTATTCGCTTCGCGGCCTTCGCCAATCTTTGACGATGGCAGGAGAGGCGCGGCGCCGAAACTGCCAATCTCCCCCCTCGCGGGGGAGATGCCCGGCAGGGCAGAGAGGGGGGCCTCGCGCCGACCTTTGTCGGGAGCATTCTTCGCAGCGCTTGCGCTAGCAATCGCGAGCCCTCCCTCGGCTTACGCCGACCCCCTGCCCGCCGGCTTCGTCAGGCTCACCGATATCGACCCGACCATCCGCCAGGATGTCCGCTACGCCGGCCTTGAAAACTTCCTGCACCGCAAGGCCGACGGCTATGACGCGCCGGTCTGCGTCCTGACCGCACAAGCGGCCAAGGCGTTGTCGACCGTCCAGAAAGCAATAGCCGCCAAAGGCCTGACACTGGTCGTCTTCGACTGCTACCGCCCCGCGCGCGCCGTCGCCGACATGGGCAGATGGACAAGAGAGGGTGGCCAGCCCGATCCGCAATCGTATCCGACAGTCGAGCGCGGCGATCTCATCGCCAAAGGCTATATCGGCGAATTCTCCAGCCATTCTCGAGGCTCGACGGTGGACCTTGCTATCGCCGAGGCCGTCAATAAAAGCGAAGTTCATCCGGCCTGCGGTGCGCCGGACGGCGGCACGCTCGATTTCGGCACCGGTTTCGATTGCTTTGACCCAAAGAGCGAGACCGCCAGCGCCTTGATCGGCGCCGAAGCCACCGCGAACCGCAAAACGCTGCTGACCGCCATGCGCGCCGCCGGCTTTCGCAACTATGCGCGCGAATGGTGGCACTTCACGCTGGCCAAAGAGCCGTTCCCAAAACAGCGTTTCGATTTTCCGGTGACCGCGAACTAGAGCATGATCCCGAAAAGTGGGAACCGGTTTTCGGAGAAAGATCATGCTCCAACAAAGAGTTAGATCGTGACGGCGATTCAACGAAACGCCATCACGATCTAGCGCCGGCCTTGCCCGGCAGCCGGCTGCGCCTAGTTGGCCCCGACTGCCGAGGAAATGGTCGCTGTCCGAAATTGAGGACGATATTTTCCCGATTGCCGGCGGCTCGGCGAAAAATTGCTTCGAGGAGGCGAAAAAGGCAACATTCAATGCATCTAAATTCTATAAACTCGGTAGAGTTTGTGCAGTTCAACGGAGGCGGGAATGACCAATCCTCATTTCAGGAAACTGCTCGGCGCGCTCGTCGCCGCATCTGTCCAGTTCGGCACACTCGGTTTCGCGTTTGCGGATACGACCATTCTGAATGTGTCCTACGACCCGACACGTGAACTTTACAAAGCCTATGACGAGGCGTTTGCCGCGCACTGGAAGGCGGAGACCGGCGAAACCGTCACCATCCAGCAGTCGCATGGCGGATCGGGCGCCCAGGCCAGGGCGGTGATCGACGGCCTCGACGCCGACGTGGTGACGCTGGCGCTCGAAGGCGACATCAACGCCATCGTCTCGAAGACGAAGAAGATCAACCCGAACTGGCGCACGAAGTTCGAGAACAACTCGGCACCTTACACCTCCACCATCATCTTCCTGGTGCGCAAGGGCAATCCCAAGGGCATCCGCGACTGGAACGACCTGGTGAAGGACGGCGTCCAGGTGATCACGCCGAACCCGAAGACTTCCGGAGGCGCGCGCTGGAACTATCTTGCCGCCTGGGCCTATGCAAACGCCAATGACGGCAGCGACGAAGCCAAGACCAAGGAGTTCGTCGGCAAGCTTTATGCGAACGTCCCGGTCCTCGATACCGGCGCGCGTGGCTCGACGGTGACCTTCGCGCAGAAGGGCTTGGGCGACGTGCTGATCGCCTGGGAGAATGAAGCCTATCTCGCGCTCGACGAATTCGGCGCCGACAATTTCGATATCGTCTATCCGCCGACCTCGATCCTGGCGGAGCCGCCGGTCGCCGTCGTCGACGCCAATGTCGATGCCAAGGGCACGCGCAAGGTCGCGGAAGCCTATCTGAGCTGGCTCTATTCCAAGGAAGCCCAGACCATCATCGCCAAGAACCACTATCGCCCGGCCAAGCCCGACCTGGTGCCGGCCGAGGACCTTGCCAAGTTGCCGGCAGTCAAGCTGGTCACCATCGACGACCCGCAATTCGGCGGCTGGAAGAAAGCGCAGCCTTACCATTTCGGCGACGGTGGTATATTCGACCAGATCTACAAGCCGGCGCAGTGAGCCGGACGGCCGGTGAGCCTCACAGGCAGGCCGGCCGAATGCGACTGAGTAAAGCCATTCTGGTTTGAACAGAAGGGACGATCCAGAACAGCATGACCACAGCACCCGCCAAGGCGGGGTGGCGATTCAGACAGCCGAGTGTCATTCCGGGCTTCGGATTGACGCTCGGCTTCTCGCTTGCCTACCTCACGCTCATCATCCTCATCCCGCTTTCGGGGCTGGTCTGGCGTTCGGCAGCGCTCGGCTGGGCCGATTTCTGGGCGATCGCCGTTGACCGACGCACCCTCAACGCGCTGAAGATAAGCTTCGGCACCGCCTTCCTGGCGGCTGCCGTCAACGTCGTGTTCGGCACCGTCGTCGCCTGGGTGCTGGTCCGCTACCGCTTTCCCGGCCGCCGCATCGCGGACGCGATGGTCGACCTGCCCTTCGCCCTGCCCACGGCCGTCGCTGGCATCGCGCTCACCACGCTCTATGCGCCGAATGGCTGGATCGGCCATCTCCTGGCGCCGCTCGGCATCAAGGTCGCCTACACGCCGCTCGGTATCGTCATCGCGCTGGTGTTCATCGGCTTGCCCTTCGTCGTGCGCACCGTCCAGCCGATCATGGAAGAGATCGACAAGGAGGTCGAGGAAGCCGCCGCCACGCTCGGCGCCAGCCGTTTCCAGATCATCACCCGCGTGCTTTTCCCAGGCCTGGCGCCAGCGATCGTCACCGGCTTCTCGCTCGCCTTCGCGCGCGGCGTCGGCGAATACGGCTCGGTCATCTTCATCGCCGGCAACCTGCCCTTCAAGTCCGAGATCGCGCCGCTTCTGATCGTGATCAGGCTCGAGGAATACAATTACGAGGCGGCGACCGCGATCGCCGCGATCATGCTGGCGCTGTCCTTCCTGATGCTTCTGGTCGTCAATCTCGTCCAGACATGGAGCCGCAAGCGCTATGGCTGATCCCGAGATCAAATCCTACGAACCGCATCACGAGAGCCAGTCGGCAGCGGTGACCGAAAGCCGGCCAGTCAAGGCCGTGCTGATGGCAATCGCCCTCGCCTTCCTCGCCGTCTTCCTGCTTTTGCCGCTGATCGTCGTCTTCCATGAGGCGCTCGCCAAAGGCGTCGGCGCCTACACGGACGCCCTCTCCGGCCCCGACACGCGCTCCGCCATCCGCCTGACATTGCTTGTGGCGGCGATCTCGGTGCCGCTCAACGTCATCTTCGGCATCTCGGCCGCCTGGGCGATCGCCAAGTTCGAATTCAAGGGCAAGGCGTTCCTGACCACGCTGATCGACCTGCCCTTCTCGGTCTCGCCGGTCATCTCCGGCCTGGTCTATGTGCTGCTCTTCGGCGCGCAAGGGCTGCTCGGGGCCTGGTTGAAGGCGCATGGCATCGTCATCCTCTTCGCCGTGCCCGGCATCGTGCTGGCCACCATCTTCGTCACCTTCCCCTTCGTCGCGCGCGAATTGATCCCGCTGATGCAGGAACAGGGCAATGGCGACGAAGAAGCAGCACTGTCGCTGGGCGCCAGCGGCTGGCAGGCCTTCTGGTATGTGACATTGCCCAACGTCAAATGGGGACTGCTCTACGGCGTGCTTCTGTGCAATGCGCGCGCCATGGGCGAGTTCGGCGCGGTCTCGGTGGTGTCGGGCCACATACGCGGCCTCACCAACACCATGCCGCTGCATGTCGAGATCCTATACAACGAATACAACGCCGTCGGCGCCTTTGCCGTCGCTTCGCTGCTCGCCGGCCTGGCGCTGGTGACGCTGGTCTTGAAAACGCTTCTCGAGATGCGCTACGGCGCCGAGCTCGCCGCGACGCGCGGGCACTGAACACTACCTGTCGCCCAAGATTGCCGGCAATCTGGGAACAACGACAGCATCAAGGAACTGAGGGATTTGTATGGAAGTTCGCGTCGTCAACGTGCGCAAGGAGTTCGAGCGGTTTCCGGCGCTCCACGACGTGTCGCTCGACATCAGATCCGGCGAGCTCATCGCGCTGCTCGGGCCGTCGGGCTCCGGCAAGACGACGCTGCTTCGCCTGATCGCCGGCCTGGAGCGGCCGACCAAGGGCGCGATCTTCTTCGGCGACGAGGACGCCTCGCAGAAGTCGATCCAGGAGCGCAATGTCGGCTTCGTCTTCCAGCATTACGCGCTGTTCCGTCACATGACGGTTGCCGACAATATCGGCTTCGGCCTGAAGGTCCGGCACGGCGCCGCAAGGCCGTCGGGGCAGGAAATCCGCCGCCGGGCGCTGGAACTGCTCGACCTCGTCCAATTGACGGGCCTGGAAAAGCGCTACCCGGCGCAGCTTTCCGGCGGTCAGCGCCAGCGCGTGGCTTTGGCCCGCGCCATGGCGATCGAGCCCAAGGTGCTTTTGCTCGACGAACCGTTCGGCGCGCTCGACGCGCAGGTTCGCCGTGAGCTGCGCCGCTGGCTGCGCGAGATCCATGACCGCACCGGCCACACGACCGTCTTCGTCACGCATGACCAGGAAGAGGCGCTGGAGCTCGCCGACCGCGTCGTGGTCATGAGCCAGGGCCGTATCGAGCAGGTCGGCACCGCCGACGATATCTATGACACGCCGAACTCGCCCTTCGTCTATTCCTTCATCGGCGAGTCGAGTTCGCTGCCGGTCAAGGTCGAGAACGGCGAGATCTGGATCGCCGACCGGCCGATCGGGCTGCAGGCGCCGCATGCGCCATCCGGCGAGGCGGTTCTCCACTTCCGCCCGCATGACGTCGAGCTGCTCGACGGCTGCAGCGGCTGCATCGCCGGCACGGTTGCCGCCAGCCGCCGCGTTGCCGGCACCAGGCGCGTCGAGCTCGAAATCGGCGGCGAGCGCCAGCGCGTCGAGATCGAACTGCCAGTCGACCATCCCGCGGCACAGAAGAGCCGGGTGGCTTTCAGGCCGCGACGCTGGAAGCTTTTTCCCACGTCCTGAGCTGTCTTTCAGCCTGACAGCTCCTCCGGCGCCCAGCCTGGTGCAACCTGTGAATCCACTTGGAAGAAAATCCTAGCAAAAGGCTGTTTTGGCGAGATATTTTCCAGGCCTTCGCCCGCCTCTCGGAGCGCGTGCCTCGTCGCACCAGGCTTTCGCGACTATGGTTTTGCCATAGCTTGATCCATTTCCAAGGAGCCCTGTTTTCATGAAGCGTCTGTTGCTCGCCATCGCAGCTTTTGCCGGTCTCGTCCTCGCGTCCTCCCAAGCCTGGTCGGCCGACAAGCTTTTGAATGCATCCTACGACGTCGGCCGCGAGCTGTTCGTCGACGTCAACAAGGCCTTCATCGCCAAGCACCCCGGTGTCACCGTCGATCAGTCGCATGCCGGCACCTCGGCGCAGGCGCGCGCGATCGCCGAAGGTCTTGGTGCCGATGTCGTCACCTTCAACCAGGTCACCGACGTCGATTTCCTGGTCAAGAAAGGACTGGTCTCAGCCGATTGGCAGAAAGATTTCCCGGACAACGCCTCGCCCTTCTATTCGCTGCCGTCCTTCCTGGTGCGCGCCGGCAATCCCAAGCACATCAAGGACTGGAACGATCTGGTGCGTGACGACGTGCAGGTGATCTTTCCGAACCCGAAGACGTCGGGCAATGCGCGCTACACCTATCTCGCCGCCGCCGCCTACGCCAAGGAAGCCTTCAAGGGCGACGACGCCAAGGTGAAGGAGTTCATCACCAAGCTCTTCAACAACGTGCCGATCTTCGACACCGGCGGCCGCGCCGCCACAACCACTTTCGTCCAGCGCGAGATCGGCGATGTGCTGATCACCTTCGAATCGGAGACGCGCGGCATCCGCAAGGAGTATGGCGACGACAAATTCGAGCAGGTCACGCCTTCGGTCAGCCTGCTGGCCGAGTTCCCGGTAGCGATCGTCGACAAGGTCGCCGACGAGCATGGCAGCCGCGATCTCGCCAAGTCCTATCTCGACTTTCTCTACACGCCGGAAGGCCAGGACATTGCCGCCGGGAACGGCCTGCGGGTTCGCGACGCCTCGGTGGCCGCCAAGCACAAGGCCGACTTCCCGGACGTCCGGCTACTGACTGTTGAGGAAGTCTTTGGCGGCTGGGACAGAGTACAGAAGGAGCATTTCGCCGCCGGCGGGCTGCTCGATCAGGCCTATGGCAGCCGCTGAGCCGCCACACAATCAGGAAGCGCAGGAAAGCCGGCTTTAGCCGGCTTCCTCATTTAAGCCGGCCAGCATTTCGCAGGGGAAATCCGGCGTCCAACGTGAAAAACGTTACGAAGAATCAACGCGTTTGCGCCTAAGCTGCCGGGCAAATTATTGGACCAGGCGGTCAACTGTCATGATTTGCACACAAACAACCGCCAGATGCAGGCGCATTGGGGTTTGATGAATTGAATCGGGCATGCTGACCAAAAAAGGCAAATACGGCCTCAAGGCCCTCGTGCATCTTTCCGGTCTACCGGCTGGCCAGCTTGCATTCGTCAACGACATCGCCGTCGCCAACAACATCCCGAAGAAATTCTTGGATGCGATCCTGGGCGAATTACGCAATGCCGGTTTCGTCCAGAGCCGCAAGGGCAAGGAAGGCGGCTACCGCCTCGCCCGGCCCGCTTCCGAGATCAAGATCGGCCATGTCGTGCGCGTGCTCGACGGGCCGCTGGCGCCGATCCCTTGCGCCAGCCGCACGCAATACCAGCGCTGCGAGGATTGCGACGAGGCCACCTGCCAGGTCCGACACATGATGCTGGAAGTGCGCCAGGCGATCGCCGAGGTGCTCGACAACCGCAGCCTCGCCGCCATGCGCGACGCCGACAACGACGATTTTCCGGCGGAGCTCACCTCCCAGATTTGAAGCAATTCGAGGAAGCGGTAGCGGCCAGGTTCTGCCCTTCGCCGCCGCCTTCCGTTCGCAATTGCGCCCAACGACAAGTCGCCGGCCCGACTTGTCGCCCTCGGTTGCCAGTCTACCGCGGACGCAGTAAAGCGGCTGGGAGGATGAAACAGGGCTCTGACGCATGAGGCTGCCTTGGCTTGGCAATTCCCGCAGGGCCAGCCGGCAACCATCGTCGAACGACATCTATCACACCGAGATCATTGCCGACGTGCCGGTGCCGGAGCGCAACGAGTCCGTTCGCTTCTTCAGCCGCAAGGTTGTCCGCCCCGGGAAACTGCGCCGTTTCTCCAATCGGGACCTGCGCGAGAGCCTGCTGTCCTGTTTCTATCTCGGCGTCGCGGCGATGCTGCCGGTCTCCTGGTGGGGGCCTATCTGCGGCTGGGGATCCAGGCTCAGGCGAAGGCGCCACTTTCGCAAGGAGTTCGCCCGTTATGACGTCGCGGTGAAGGCCGTGCTCGGCGATGCCGTCGACACGCAAGAAATGTTCGAGGCGCAACTCGCCGCCATTCACCGCCGGCGGCTAACGCTTGCGGCGCATCTCGTCTCCGGCTGGCGCTGGTCGCCGGCGATCCGGCTCGAAGGCCTCGAAGCCCTGCAACAAGCCCTGCGCAACGAGCGCGGCGTCATCATATGGTGCGACCAGTTCACAGCGCAGACGATCATGGGCAAGCGCGCCCTGCATGAGGCCGGCGTCGATGCTCATCAGGTAAGCGCGCAGTACCACGGCTTCTCACCGAGCAAATTCGGCTTGCGTGTGATCAACCCGCCATTGGTCAAGGTCGAGAACCGCTTCCTGAAAAGCCGGATCGTCTTTGAGCGCACCGACGCCTACCAGGTCACCACGCGCATCCAGAAGACCCTGAAGGCAAACGGCGTGGTGCTGATGACCAACACCGTCTATGCCGGCTCCACCTTCACCGAGGCCGCCATGGGCGAGCGCGGCTGGACCCATCTCGCCTCGGCGCCGGCAAACTTCGCCGCGCGCGCGGGCGCGGCGCTGTTTCATATGGCGACGATCGAAACGGTTCCCTTTCGCCAGTATCGCGCGATCGTCAGCGAACTGAGCGCGGGGCCACAGCCGCCGGCGTCGCCGGCAAGGGACACCGCGACGAAGAACCTCGTCGTCCAGGCGGGATACATCCTGTCGAAGCGCGACCATATGCTGGAAACGCTCGAACTCTGTCCGGAGCAGATGATGGCCTGGTCGAGCGCCGTGCGGCTGACCGAGCGGCCAATGGAAGCCGCGATCGGCAATGACGGCGCCTGAAGCGCCCGAACCGTTCTAACCAACGATCCCTTCCAGGATCCCGGCAACACTTCGCGTTCCGTCGACCGTCACGGCCCGTTCGTCCGCCGCAGGTTCTTCCAGCGTGGCGAACTGGCTGTCGACCAGGCTTGCGGGCATGAAATGGCCCTTGCGATTGGCGACCCGGCGCCAGGCGGTCTCGCGGTCGATCTTCAGGTAGAGGAAGACTGTGTCGGGACAGTAGCGGCTCAGCCGGTCACGGTAGGCGCGTTTCAGCGCCGAGCACGCCGCCACCGCTTTCCGTCCGCCGGCAACGGAGATCGCGATGTGCTCGCCTATGGCGTCGAGCCAGCCCTCGCGCAACGCGTCCGTCAGCGGCTCGCCGCGCGCCATCCGCGCCACGTTCTCCGGTGGATGCAGCCGATCTCCTTCGATGAAGTCGGCGTCGAGAGCCTTGGCGAGCGCCTCGCCGACGGCCGTCTTGCCGCAGCCGGCGACACCCATCACGACGATGGCCGGCGCCGCCCGAAGGTCGTTCATGCGAGGCTCCGGGATCTGCGGTCTTGCGCTCGCCTCATCCACGGTCAGCGGCTTGCCGGCGCACGCCCGTAGAGCAGAAGCATGGCGACGATGACGACACCATAGATGATCTGCCGTCCCGCTTCCGGCATCTGCATGACCGAGAGGATGGATTGCAGGAGCGTGATCAGGATCACGCCGGCCACCGTGCCGAGATACGAGCCGCGCCCGCCCAGGATCGAGGTGCCGCCCAGCACGACGGCGGCGATCGACGGCAGCAGATAGGCATCGCCCATGGATTGTGCCGCCTTCGACGCATAGCCGGCCAGAAGCACGCCGCCAAAGGCCGACAGCCCGCCGGAGACGGCGAAGGCGATCATCACGATGCGGCGCGTGTCGATACCGGAAAGGTAGGCGGCGCGCTCGCGGTTGCCGATGCCGTAGACGGCACGGCCGAAGCTGGTGCGGGTGAGCACGAAGACCATCGCGGCGCCGATCAGCGCCCAGATGATGACGGCGTTGGGAACCCCCGGAATGGTGAAACCGGTCGCCAGATAGCGCATCGCCGCCGTCGCCGAATCCTGTGGCGAGAAGCCACCCGTGTAGACCACCATCAGCCCCTGCGCGACCGCGTTGGTGGCCAAGGTAATGATCATCGAGGGGATGCGCAGATAGGCGACACCGATGCCGTTGACGATGCCGATCGCCACGCCGCACAGAACGCCGAAGGGGATGGCGAGAGCAACGCCGACCGACCCGTAGGCCGCGGCAGCGCAGGCCATCATGGCGCCGGCGGCCACGGCCCATGGCACCGAAAGGTCGATCTGGCCGAGCAGGATGACCAGCATCATGCCGGTAGCGATGACGCCAAGGAACGAGGCGACTTTAAGCTGCTGCAGCAGATATTCCGGCGATAGGAAGCTGCGCGAATAGAGGCTGCCCAGCAGAAGCAGGATGACGATGCAGGCAAAGGCCGTCAGCACCGCCGGGTCGGCGCGGCGGATGAATTTGGGCATGCGGCCGGCAAGACCACCAAGCGTCGTTTCGCTCACAGGAACCACTCCAGCCGGTTGCGCACCCGAAACAGGGCGAAGGCGCCGAGGCTGACCGCGATCAACAGGATAACGCCCTGGAACAGCGGCTGCCAGAGCGGATCGAAATCGAAGACGAACAACAGGTCGCCGATAGTGCGGAAGGCAAGCGCGCCGAAGATCGCGCCGATAGCGCTGCCCTTGCCGCCGAACAGCGACACGCCGCCGAGCACGACCGCCGCGATCGAGAACAGCGTGTAGGAATTGCCGCTCGCATAGGCCGCCTCGCCCGTATAGGTGAAGAAGGTGAGAAACAGGCCGCCGACCGAAGCCAGCAGGCCTGCCAGCGCATAAGCGAGGAACTTGCCGCGCCGGATCGGCACGCCCGACATATAAGCCGCCGTTTCCGATGAGCCTGCGGCGTAAGCCGCGCGGCCGAATTCCGAGCGGCTGAACGGCACCCAGACGACCAGCACGACGATGAGCAGCGCGACCAGCGAGGTCGGGATCACATCGAAGAGCTTTCCCGTCAGCGCGTCGGCCAGATCCTCATTGACCGATCCACCCGGAAACGGCCGCAGCAGAAGCCCGATGCCATAAAAGACGGCGCCGGTGGCTATGGTGGCGACGATCGGCTGCAGGCGCCCATAGATGACGATGGCGCCGTTGATCGCCCCGCAGACCAGGCCGGCGGCAAGGACCGCGATCACGCCGAGCGTGGTCTCGAGCGGCGTGCCGACCACCAGCCACGAGGCAAGACAATTGGTAAGAAGCAGGATCATGCCGACCGACAGGTCGATGCCGGCGGTGATCACCACCAGCGTCTGCGCCATAGCCACGAAGGCCAGGAGCACGCCCTTGTTGGCGGCTGTCTGCACGACATTGGCGGTGAAGCCGGCAGGGTGGTTCGTGGTGTAGATGATGAACATGACGATGAAGATGCCGAGCGCCAGCAGCGTTCCGCGCTGCTCGGCCATTAAGTAGCGCCAATCCTTCACGCGCCCGCTCCCTGCTGCATATCGGCGCCTTCGCCATGGATGTTGAGCGCGCTGGCGATCAGCGCGTGCTCGGTGATCTCGGTGCCGACGAGCTCGCGCTTGACGCTGCCGTCATAGAGCACGAGCACGCGGTCGCAGCAGCCGATCAGTTCGTCATAGTCGGTCGAATAGAACAGGATGGCGGCGCCAGCATCCGCCAGCTTGCGCATCAATTGATAGATCTCCTGCTTGGTGCCGACATCGATGCCGCGCGTCGGATCGTTGAGCAGGATGATGCGCGGTTGCCGCATCAGCCATTTGGCGATGACCACCTTCTGCTGGTTGCCGCCGGAGAGCGCGCCGACGGGAATATCGAGCCCCGCCGTCTTGATGGCCAGCAGCCCGACCATGTCGTCGATCAGGCGCTGCTCGGCGGCGCGATCGATGATGCCGCCCTTGGCCAGCCGATCGAGCGCCGCGAAGGAGAGGTTTTCGCGCACCGTCATCGGCAGCATCAGCCCCTCGGTCTTGCGGTCCTCGGGGATCAGCGCCATGCCGACGCGGTCGTCGCTGGCGGCGCGCGGGCTCGATATGGAAGCCGGCTTGCCGTCGATCAGCACCTCGCCGCGCAGGCCGCGCAGCACGCCGAAAAAGGCAAGCAGCAGTTCGCGCTGGCCTTGCCCGTCGAGACCGCCCAGGCCCACGACTTCGCCGGCCTTGACGCTCAGCGAGATATTGTCCAGCCGGTCGGCCCAGGACAGATTGCGGGCTTCGAGCACCGGCGTGGCGGCCGCAGCGGAAACGGGTTTCGGCGGGAAGATATGGCTGTATTCGCGGCCGATCATCAGCTCCACCACCTCATTGTCGCTCTTAGAGCCCGCAGGGTAGCTGGCGACGTTGCGGCCGTTGCGAAACACCGTGCAATGGTCGGCGAGTTCCGCGATCTCGTTCATGCGGTGCGAGATGTAGAGCAGCGCCAGTCCTTCCGAGCGCAGCCGCTTCAACACCTCGAAGACCTTGGCGACATCCGCCGCCGTCAGCGCCGAGGTCGCTTCGTCGAGGATCAGGATGCGCGGCTTGCGAGCCAGCGCCTTGGCGATCTCCACCATCTGCCGGCGCGACAGCGGCAGGTCCTTGACCAGGGCCCGAGGATGGATATCGGAAGCGCCGGCGCGTGCCAGCGCTTCTTCCGCGATGCGCCGCTGCGCCTGGCGGTCGATCATGCCGAAGCGCTTCGGCGGATCGGAAATGACGATGTTGTCGGCGACGCTCAACTCGGGAATGAGCGACAGTTCCTGGAAGATGCAGACGATGCCGGCCTGATTTGCCGCGGCCGGTGAGGCGAAGCTCACCTCGCGCCCATCCAGCGTCATGCGGCCCTCGTCGGGTGCCACGACGCCCGCCATGATCTTGATCAGGGTCGACTTGCCTGCGCCGTTCTCGCCGAGAATGGCGTGGATGCTGCCGGCGGTAACTTCAAGATCGGCCTTTTCCAGGGCCCTCACGCCGCCATAGCGCTTGGATATGCCTTCCATGCGGAAGAGCGGAGCCGCACCGTCCATTGAGCCTCCAATTGTATCTGCATGAGGCGGCGCCGCGGCTGACCCGCGGCGCCACGCCGGCGATGGAAGCTTACTGGTCCGCCTTGGTCTGGCCCATGATTTCCTGCGCGCTGAAATTGATGCCGCAGGTCGGGAAGGAGTTGCCGACGAAGAAATTGTCGGATTCCTTCGGGAAGTAGTCGGTGCCTTCCTTCATGTCCGGATCCGAGGCGATCGCCAGCGGCAACTTCACTTCCTGCGGCACCACCTCGCCTTCCAGCGCCGCGATCGCGGTCTTGATGGCCACGGCGACCTGGGCCGGGCCGGAGCCCGCCGACGTGCACTTCAGCCCGTCGGCCGAATGCTGCGCGCAGAATTTGCGGAAGCCATTCTCGGTCTCGCCGCCGAATGGCACGAAGGGATGCTTGGCGTCCATCATCGCCTGCACGATGCCGGTGTCGCCGCCCTGGCCGGTGATGCCGTCGAACGGACCGTTGGTGGCGATGGCATCGGCGGTCACCTTCTGCGCCACGCCGTCATCCCACTTGCCGGCGACCTCGGTGACGTCCCACTTCTTGCCGGAAGCGTCCAGCACTTCATGGATGCCGTTGTGGCGGTCGGTATCGACGGAAGTGCCGGCAACGCCGCGCACTTCGAGGATCTTGCCGCCGTTCGGCACCTTGTCGACCAGCCACTTGGCCCACAACTCGCCGAGGCCCTTCTGGTCGACATTGACGTTGATGGCGTCCTTGGTGTCGAGAATGTTGTCGAAGGCAACCAGCACGATGCCGGCTTCCTTGGCGCGCTTGATGACCGGGCCGAAGGCGGTCGGGTTCTGCGCGTCGGTGACGATCGCGTCATAGCCGGAATCGATGAAGTTGTTGATCGCCGAGATCTGCGCCGGCACATCCTCACCGGTCGAGACGACCTTGAATTCCTTGATCTTGGCCTTCACGTCAGGTTGTGCCGCATAGGCCTTTGCCGTCTGCACCATCTGGATGCGCCAGGTGTTGGCGATATAGCCGTTGGAGAAGGCGATGCGGAACGGGCCTTCCTTTTTGGGGAATTTGAAGAATTTGGTGTCCGCCGACCATGGCGAGAAGCAGTCCGGCTGCGCTGCGGGGCCGGAGACGACTTCCGGTCCGGCGGCGATCGCTGCCGAGCTGTGCATGACGAATGCAGTGGCGGCAACGACGCCGCCAACGAGTGACTTGATCATCGGTATTCCTCCCAATTGCAGATCTGCTGAACTATGAAGTCCTGACATGCTCGGCGGGCACCCCTCCTGCCAAACCGAAACGCTCGCCGGGCGACGTGGATCGCCCCGCCTTCTCTCCCTTCCCTCGACCTCCGGGACGTTCAGAAAACTATCATATTATACATAATAAACAAGCTTGAGCTGTTGCTTATGTATAATAAACAATCCTGAACCTTGCCGAATGTTGATTTTACAGACAAATGGTAGCGCTACCATGAGAGCCTGTAAAGCGCCGCTTTCGTCATTTTTCCGTGTTCGTCAGAGTGCCTCCAGGAACAGTGCGTAGCTTTGGCTCGGCGTTTCCGCCGCCGCCCTAGAGCATGATCCCGAAAAGTGGGAACCGGTTTTCGGACAAGATCATGCTCCAACAAAGAGTTAGAGCGTGACGGCGATTCGACGAAACGCTATCACGGCCTAACGCGCGGTGCTCTCGCGCCGCATGAGGTCGAAGCCGAGGTCGACGATCCGCTGTTCAGGCCGATTGCCGGCGATCGCCGCAAGCGCCATGGCGACGGCGCGGGTGCCGATTTCATAGCGGTGCGTGCGCACGCTGGTGATCGAAGGAAACGACACCTGCATCATGTCGAGATCGTTGAAGCCGACAATGCCGATCTGCTTCGGCACATCGATCGATGCGCGATGGCATTCGAACAGAACGCCAAGCGCGATATCGTCATTGTTGCAGAACACGCCGTCCAGCGTCGGTATCTTGGCCAGCGCGTCGCGGAACAACTCGCGCCCCAGCGTCACGCTTGACGGCACCGGCGTCGTGGTGACGAGCCGCGGATCGAAAAGGCCGGCGGCCTCCATGGCGGCGCGATAGCCGGCAAGGCGTCGCTGCGAACGCGGATCCATTCGCGCGCCGATGAAGCCGATCTTGCGGTATCCGGCCTGCAGGAGGTGTTCGGCGGCAGTCCTGCCGCCGTCGAAATGGGAAAAGCCGACCATCATGTCGACCGGGTCCGGCCCGGTCTCCATCACCTGCACCACCGGGCAGCCGGCATTCTCCAGCAGTCGTCGCGCGTTGGGTGTCTGGTCGATACCGGCCACGATCAGCGCCGCCGGGCGCTGCGATCCGAAAACCTGCAACAGCCGCTCTTCCTCGAGGCCCGAATAATGGGTGTTGCCGATCTGGATGCGGAACGGGCTGTCGGAAAGGCTGTCATAGATGCCGCGCACCACTTCGGCGAAGACGTTGTTGGTCAGCGAAGGCACCAGCACGCCGAACACCTCGGCGCGGGCCGAGGCAAGCGCGCGGGCATTCGGGTCAGGCACGTAGCCTAGTTCGTCGACAGCGGCCTGTATCTGCCGTCGCAGATCTTCCGATACCCGCCCGGGCTCACGCAGCGCGCGCGACACGGTGATCGCGCCGACACCCGCCTTGCGCGCCACATCGGCAATGGTCGGACGGCCGCCGCCACGGCGGGAACGCGGCTTGGTCAAGGCCCTGTCCCTCCGTCCTCGACGCGCGGCCGCAACATCACGATCGGCGTCCGTGTCATCGCGCCACCAGGTCAGCTCTGCCGATTGAGGTCGCGCATGCGTTAACCGTTGTCAAGCAACCCGGCTTCGGCGCCCGGTCGACCGAGGCGCGTCAGGCAATCGCCTCGGCGCTTCGGTTGGCTTTCCACATCAGCAGCGCAATGGCCCCGAGATTGACGAGGTTCCAGCCAATTCCGTTCAGGAAGGCAGCGGCGTAGGAACCGGTGAGGTCGTAGATCCAGCCCGACATCCAGCCGCCCACCGCCATGCCGAAGATCGTCGCCATCAGCACGATGCCGACGCGCTGGCCGGCTTCCTTTGCCGGCATATAGTCGCGCACGATGATGGCATAGCAGGGCACGATGCCGCCTTGCGACAGGCCGAAGACCAGTGAGACGACATAGAGCGACGCGAGCCCGTCGAACGGGATGTAGAATAACAGCGACAGGCACTGCAGCGCCGAGCCGATCAGCAGCGTCTTCACCGCGCCGATGCGGTCGGCGAGGAAGCCCGAGCCGATGCGGCTGATGACGCCGGCCGCCAGCATGATCGACAGCATCTCGGCGCCATGCGCGACGCCGTAGCCGAGGTCCATGCAATAGGCGACGATATGCACCTGCGGCATCGACATCGCCATGCAGCAGCCGAAGCCGGCAATCACCAACAGGACCTGCAACTGCGAGGGCGACAGCGAGATTGGCTGCACCGGCCGGCCGCGCGGCGCGCCGGATGTCCCCTCATGCGGCGCGCGCCGTCGCAGCAGCAGGACCAGCGGCACCATGGTGACGAGGCAGATGACTCCG
Organism: Mesorhizobium sp. B3-1-7; assembly: GCF_006439385.1. Taxonomy (NCBI): domain Bacteria; kingdom Pseudomonadati; phylum Pseudomonadota; class Alphaproteobacteria; order Hyphomicrobiales; family Phyllobacteriaceae; genus Mesorhizobium; species Mesorhizobium sp. B3-1-7. The sequence continues at coordinate 13,653 of NZ_VFTL01000046.1, read as the reverse complement.
ATTGTCGCATAGGTGAAGCGCCAGCCATGACCTTGCATCATATAAGGCATGACCGTCGGCCAGATCGCTCCGGCAACGTAGTTGCCGGACGCCGCCACCGTCACCGCGACGCCGCGGCGGCGGTTGAACCAGTGCGAGACGTCGGCGATGAGCGGCCCGAAGATCGTCGAGCACCCCACTCCGATCAGCAGGCCTTGGGCGAGCGTGACGCCCAGGATCGAATTGGCAAGCGACGCCAGCAGAAACCCCGCACCGAGCGCCAGCGAAGCGGCGAGCGCCGGTATCCAATACCCAAAGCGGTCGATGGCGCGTCCGATCAGCGCGTTGCCGGCGGCGAAGCCCACCATGGTCGCGGTATAGGGCATCGAGGCGGCGGCGCGGTCGACGCCGAATTCGGCCTGCACCGCGGGCAGAACCACGACCACCGCCCAGGTACCGACGCCGCCGATCGTCGCCAGCAGCAGGGAAATGCCAAGCCGCGTCCATGCATAGAAGCTGTCGATGCCGGCGCTGTCTGCCGCGTTTCCTGGAACTGTCGTCACGGCGTCTCCTGTCCGCGATTTCTTCGAGATCGCGTGTTTGGGCGCACTATCGGCGCATTTCCCGGGCCGAGCAGCGCCACGAGGCATAATTCCGTGGCTCCAGAAGCGGAACCCGCCTCACCCGATGGAGTTTTGCCTGAAGAAAGGAGTTCGCCATGACCGCCAGGAAGAAATGGTCGGCCGACGTGACCGAGCACAGCGATGCGATGGATCTCGAGGATCATGTCTTTGAATCCGACGACGCCAAGAAGATCGCCGCGTCGCTGAAACGTTCGGCCGAGCACAGCCACCGCCGCAAGGCTGAGCCGTTCCAATCCGCCATGTCGATGTTGAATTTCTACATCAACCGCGCCGGCAAGAACTTGCCTGATGAGCGCAGGAAGGTGCTGGAAAAAGCGAAGGACGAGCTGCGCGTTGCGTTCGGTCGCGAAAAGCAGGATTAGGTGCTGCAACGGGAACGCAAGCGCAGGGAGCCGCCATTCGCAAGCCGGCCTCAGCTGAATATCGACGGACCTTAGCGCGACTGGATCACTTCGTCGGTATTGGCCAGCAGCTTACGGACCGCGTTGCGCGCCGCATCCGGTCTTCGCAGGCGAATATTCCTCTCGATCGCCTCGTGCAGCTTTTGGGCATGGTGCAAATCGTCCAGTTCGCGCGTCGTGTAGGCGAAGAGGTGGTCGAAGGCGGATTCGATCAGCACCCCCAGCGGCACCAGCAGGTCGTTGCCCGAGGCCCTGAGGATGGCGAGATGGAAGCGCGTGTCGGCCCGCGTCCGCTCTTGCAGGTTGGTCGCCGCGCCCATCTCCTGGCAGGCCTGGCTGATCTCGGCCATCTGCTCGTCGGTGCGCCGCAGCGCCGCGAAGGCGGTGGCTTCCGGCTCGATGATATGGCGGAATTCCTGCACGGTCTTGAGGAAAACCTCACGGTCCGGCGACGTGGCGTACCAGGACAGCACGTCGCGGTCGAGGAGGTTCCAGCGTTCCTTCGGTTCGACCCAGCTGCCGATCTTCGGCCGCGAGGCCAGCAGGCTCTTTGCCATCAGCATCTTGATCGCCTCGCGCACCGCGGAGCGGCTGACGTCAAAGGTCTCCGACCATTTCGCTTCGTTGGGCAGGATGGTGCCCGGCGGATAATCGCCGCGCACGATCCTCAGCCCGATCTCGCTGGCCAAGGAGGTGTGCACGCTGGCGCCCGGAATGCGTGGCGCGTTGGCCCGGCGAACGCCGGCCGGACGCTCCGGAGCTGCCGTTTTCGTCGGTTTTTTTTCGTTGTTCGGCTTCGCGTCCCGCATATGGTCCAGAAAATCCCGTTTTCAGAAGCTGTCAAGCACGGCAGGCCTGCTTTGCCCCAACGCGCGAGGATGTGCACAGATCAACCGGCATTTTGCCGCCGCCTCATGCCGTTTTGACGTATTTGCGCCAGCTGTGCTCGGGCCGGAAGCCAAGCACATCGCGCGCCTTGCGGTTCGAAAGCAGCGTCTCATATTCGCCAAGCTCGGCCTTGACCGGCACGCCCGGATAAAAGCGCTTCAAGAGCTCCGCCGTCGGCAGGTCCGATGAGGTGTCGTCATTGGCCGCGTTGAACACCTGGTAGCCCAGGCCGTCCTTCTCGATGGCGCGCAAGGTGATCTGGCCAAGATCGCGCGCGTCGATGTAGCTCCAGGCGATGCGCTTGCGGAAGCCCGGATCGGCGAACCATTTCGGGAACAGCGAATATTCATGCGGCTCGATGACGTTGCCGATGCGCAGCGCATAGATGTCGGCGCCGCTGCGCAGCGCGAAGGCCCGCGCCGTCTTCTCGTTGACGATCTTCGACAGCGCGTAAGAGTCCATCGGGTCGACGTCATAATCCTCGTCGAGCGGGAAATGCGTCGGACTGCGCGGCTCATTGGCGAAAACCAGGCCGTAGGTCGTCTCCGAGGAAGCGATGATGATCTTGCGGATGCCGAGCTTCACCGCCGCTTCGATGACATTGTAGGTGCCCATCGCGTTGATGCGGAACACCTCGTTGTCCGGCGTGATCATGATGCGCGGGATTGCGGCGAAATGCACCACGGCGTCGACCGGCTGGGCTCTCAGCGACGGATCGAACTCGTGCAGGCCCATATAGCTCGACAGCGCGTTGAAGACCTGGCCGCTGTCGGTGATGTCAGTGATCAGCGTGCGCACTTTCGGATTGTCGAGCGGCCTGGTGTCGATGTTGAGCACCTGGCAGCCATGTTCGACCAGATACTGAACGACATGCCGGCCAGCCTTGCCGCTGCCGCCGGTGAACATGATCCGCTTCGTCATTTTGCTCTCCACAACATCAGGGAATTATGTGTATTGTCAGACAATATGGTATTCCGCAATCGCCTGCCAACCGCGATCAGCGAAAACCTTTCCGGCAATCGCCCGCCGCGCGGGCCCATCACCACGAAAGACAGGGAAGAGACGACATGAGCACCACCGCTGCCCGCGAGAAAATCGGTTTCATCGGCCTAGGCCTGATGGGGCACGGCATCGCCAAGAACATCGTCGACAAGGGCTATCCGCTGACCTTCCTCGGCCGCAAGAACCGCAAGCCCGCGGAAGACCTTTTGGGACGCGGCGCCAAGGAAGTGGCCACATCCAAGGAGGTGGCCGCTGCCTCCGACGTCGTCTTCATCTGCGTCACCGGCTCGCGTGAGGTGGAGGCGATCATCCGCGGCCCCGGCGGGCTGAAGGAGGGCCTGAAGCAAGGCTCGGTCGTCGTCGATTGCTCGACCTCCGATCCGGTCTCGACCGTGGCCTTGGCCGCCGAGCTCAAGGCGCTCGGCGTCGACTATGTCGATGCGCCGCTCAGCCGCACGCCGAAGGAGGCCTGGGAAGGCACGCTCGACGCCATGGTCGGCGCGCCGGACGCGGTGTTCGCCAGGCTGAAGCCGGTGATCGAGACCTGGGCCGGCCGCATCGTCCACATCGGCGACACCGGCGATGGCCACCGCATGAAGCTGCTCAACAACTTTATCTCGCTGGGCTACGCCGCGATCTATTCGGAAGCGCTGGCGCTGGCCGAGAAGGTCGGCATCTCGCCGCCGCGCTTCGACAGCGTCATCCGCAACGGCCGCATGGATTGCGGCTTCTATCAGACCTTCATGCGCTGGACGCTGGAGGGCGACCGCGACGCGCACAAGTTCAGCATTGCCAACGCCTTCAAGGACCTGACCTATCTGGAATCGATGGCGGGCGCGGCCGGCATCGCCAACCCGCTCGGCAACGCCACCAAGAATTCCTTTGCGACCGCCTTCGCCACCGGCCCCACGGAACAGTATGTGCCGATGCTCGCCACCCATATCGGCAAGCTCAATGGCGTCGACCTGATGCCTTCGAAGGACGGCGTGAAGCAGAAGATCTGAGACGAAAGCGCCCTTCATCAAGAATGCAACTTTGAAAAAAGTCAGGGGCGCCTCGCGGCGCCCCTTTTACATCGGTTCTGGATGCGACCAGCGCGCCTACCTCTGGATACAGGTGTCGGCCGTTTCCTTGGTGCATTCGTCGAGGCCGGTGAAGACCGGATCGTCTACCTTCTTGTTGCCGACGAGGTCGAGCATCACCGAGGGCGCCTTGTAGCCCATTTCGAACGGCCGCTGGCCGACCAGCGCGGTCACCAGGCCTTCCTTGGCGATCGCCACCTCGTCGCCGATCGTGTCGGCGGCGCCGATGACGAACTCGTTCTTGGCGATCTTGTCGGCCATCGGCTTGAACAGGTCGCGATAGGGCTGCGGTGCGCCGAACAGCGGCCAGCCGCCCATGATGCCGAAGGCGTCGAGCTTCGGGTTGGCGGCGAGGATGTCGGTCATCGCCTGCACGCCCTTGGCGCCGTCGTCATTGGTGAACACCGGGCAGCCGGCGACTTCGGTCCAGCCGCCTTCGCCGGCAAGTGCCGCGAGGCCTTCCTTGCCCGACAGCGCATCGCGCATGCCTTGCGCGCGGCGCAGGATGTTGTCGGCCGCCGGATTGCCCTCGATGGTGCAGATCGTGCCGCCATTCGGCTTGGCCTTCTTGATGTACTCGCCGATCTTCTTGCCCATCAGGTAGTTGTCGGTGCCGAGATAGGTCTTGCGAAGGGCGGCGTCTTCCTTGGCAAGGTCGGCGTCGACCGTCATGATCGGGATCGACGGATTGGCGCTCTTGATCGTCTGCGCGATCAGCGGCGCGTTCGAGGGCGAGATCGCCATCGCCGCCGTGTCGGGCTTGCTCAGCATGTCCTGCACGATCTGCGCCTCGCCGGCTTCGTCCGAGGTCGATGCCGGGCCGGTGTAGAAGCATTCATATTCCGAGCTGGCGTTTTCCTTGTTCCACTTCTCGCAGCCCTGATGGATGGCTTCGAAGAACGGATTGTCGAGACCTTTCACGACGATGACGAGTTGTTTCTTGGCCAAAGCCGGCCCGGCGCCCAACGCCATGGCGGCGACGGCGGCAAGCAAAAGTGTTTTCCTCATATCAGTCCTCCCTTGAAACAGACGGACACCGCGTGCCCGCCACACTGATCAGCCCGGATGCGTAAGAACCATGACGAGCATCTCATGATGTTCGCGTCCTTCGCCGGGCTGATAAGCATTTGCCGATCCGTTTGCCCGAATACTGGCGCAGCCGGATCCTTGACCTTCAAACCATCTGGCCGCCCTCCGCCGGATAGACGGACAATGGGCAAGTCTTCCTCCGAGACTTAGCTAATATCGGCTTTTCGCCAGCGTCAATTCCTATTTGTCCTACAAACCGATTTTTCGTCGAGTCTCGAAATTAATCGTCAGACAATTGATTGACGCCCTTGTCCGGTTTTGCCTAAATGCGTGGACGCACCGTTCGGGAGGAGATGGACGGAGCAGGACGCAAGCGGCGCCGATAAAGGTCGGCGACAGCTGCGCCGTAAATGGGGAGGCATAAGGCTGGTGTCGGTTCTCGAACTCGCCAACATCTCGAAGCATTTCGGCGCCATCCAGGCGGTCAACGATGTATCGTTTTCGCTGGAGGCCGGCGAGGTCGTCGGCCTGATGGGCGACAACGGCGCCGGCAAGTCGACTCTGGTCAAGATGATCGCCGGCAATTTCCACCCGAGCCACGGCACCATGCGGCTGGACGGCAAGGAGCTTGTCCTGCACAAGCCCGCAGACGCCCACCAGCACGGCATCGAGATCGTCCACCAGGACCTCGCGCTCTGCAACAACCTGACGGCCGCGGCCAACGTCTATCTCGGCCGCGAGTTGCGCCGCGGCTTCGGTCCGCTCCGCATCCTCGACTATGGCGCCATGTACAAGCGCGCCGGCCAGCTTTTCGCCGAGCTGAAATCCGAAACGCGGCCACGCGACCTCGTCAAGCAGATGTCGGGCGGCCAGCGCCAGGCGGTGGCGATTGCCCGCACCATGCTGTCGCAGGCCAAGATCGTGCTGATGGATGAGCCGACGGCAGCGATTTCGGTCAGGCAGGTCGCCGAAGTGCTGAACCTCATCCGCCACCTGCGCGACCAGGGCATCGCCGTGGTGCTGATCAGCCACCGCATGCCCGACGTGTTCGACGTCGCCGACCGCGTCATCGTCATGCGGCGCGGCCGCAAGGTGGCCGACAAGAAGATCGCATCGAGCTCGCCCGAGGAAGTCACCGGGCTGATCACCGGCGCCATCGAACAGGTTGCGTGATTGCGCGGAGCCTCGCGCCCCCGCCTCTCAGGAAAGGTCGATAATGGCAGTCACCCTTGACCAGACGATCGCGCAGAAGCAGCACACCTTCCTGTCGCGGCTCTTTTCCAACCAGACCTTCTGGGTGGTGATCGCGGTCATCCTCGCCTGCCTGTTCCTGTCCGTCGCCACCGATTCCTTCGCCACGTCGAAGAACCTCTTCAACATCACGCGCAATGTCACCTTCATCGCCATCGTCGCGCTCGGCATGACTTTCGTCATCATCACCGGCGGCATCGATCTATCGGTCGGCTCGGTGCTTTGCCTGTGCTCGATGGTGCTCGCCGTCACCATGCATGCCGGCTATTCGATCGAAGTGGGCATCCTGGCCTCGATCGCCACCGCGCTTGTGATCGGCGCCTTCAACGGCGTGCTCATCGCCTATCTCGGCTTCCCGCCTTTCGTAGTCACGCTCGGCATGCTGTCGGTGGCGCGCAGCCTTGCCATGGTCGCGTCCAACAACACGGTGGTCTTCCAGTTCGGACCGGACCATCAGAAGCTTCTGGCGCTGGGCGGCGGCGCCTGGCTATTCGGCATCGCCAATCCGGTGCTCTACATGATCATACTGGCACTGATCACCGGCTTCATCCTGCGCTTGACCAAGTTCGGGCGGCACATCTTCGCCATCGGCGGCAATGAGCATGCGGCGACGCTGACCGGCGTTCCCGTCAAGCAGATCAAGGTCGTCGTCTACATGATCTCGGCGCTGTCGGCAGGGATTGCCGGCATCATCCAGACCGGATGGCTGGGCGCCGTCACCACCAATCTCGGCAACGGCATGGAACTGCAGGTGATTGCCGCCACCGTCATCGGCGGCGCCAATCTCGCCGGCGGCGTCGGCACCGCGCTCGGCGCCATCGTCGGCGCCGCCCTCATCGAGGTGATCCGCAACAGCCTTGGCCTGCTCGGCATCAACGCCTTCTGGCAAGGCACTTTCATCGGCGGCGCAATCATCCTGGCGGTGCTGTTCGACCGCGTCCGCAACTTCCGCCGCAGTGACTAGCTCCCCCTATCGCTCAGTCTGAAAATCGATTCAGGCGCTTTGAGCGCAAGTTCCGCTGCGCTTGCCCGCCTTGACGCGGCCTCACCCTGGCCGCACTATCCTTGAGCAGGCGAAGGGAGGCCAGTCGCCTGCGGGAGGAACGATACCCATGACGGACGCGATCAGGCTCTATTGGGGCCGGTTCGGACATGTTTCCGTGCTGAATGTCGCCAACGACTTCGTCACCCATGCGCATGGCGAGGCACATCTCATCATCTGGCTGGAAGGCACGGCAGGCGAAATGACCATCGGCCGCGAGACGGTGCGGCTTGGACCGGGCACCGCGGCTGGCATCAACTCGTTCCAGCCGCACAGCCACGCCCTTTCCCGCGACGGCAAGCCTGGACTGTTCCTCGCCTTCTACATCGACCCGGATTGGGCGCGCCAGCGCCGCGACCTCCCATCGTCGGCGCCGCTGTTCACGCAAGCCGCGATCACACTGGAGCCCTGGCTGCATCAGGCGGCGGCGAACCTGCTCGATCACCTGACCGACAATGAGAGCATCGACGACATCGCCAATTACGAGATCGAGCGTTTCATCGACAGCGTGCTCGATGCGGCCGAGACATCCGCGCCACAGATAGCTCGCGCGCGCATCAACACGATGCTCGACTTCCGCGTCCGCAAGGCGATCCAGCTGATGAAGGCCAATGTCTGCGAGCGCATCTCCTTCGACGACGTCGCCCGCTCGGTCGGCCTGTCCCGGCCGCATTTCTTCGCGCTCTTCAAGGAACAGACCAATCTGACGCCGAACGTCTATTGGAACACGCTGCGCATGGAGGAAGCCGTGCGCCAGCTGCAGTGGTCGCAGGAGCCGTTGATCTCGGTCGCCTGCAATCTCGGCTTCACCACCCAGGGCAATTTCTCGCGCTTCTTCCGCGACCATGTTGGCGTGCCGCCGACGCTCTACCGCGAAGCCGCGAGAGCCATGTCCTGAGTGCTCTGCAGGCTGATCCGTCGCCGCATTTTCCGACTGGTTGATACGCACTCAAGACGCATTGATAAGCGCCGGCCCGTCGGCCGCCCTAGCCTGCTCCCGATCTTTGCAAGGGAGCCAGTCTATGGCGAAAGTCACCATTTCCAGCGTCATCGACGCGCCGGTCGAGCAGGTCTGGGCGCACATCCGCGACTTCAATGGCCTGCCGAACTGGCATCCGCGAATGGTGGAAAGCCATATCGAGGACGGCAAGGACGCTACCGCGATCGGCTGCGTGCGCAACTTCCAACTGGTCAGCGGCGCTCGGCTGCGCGAGAAGCTGCTCGACTTCTCCGACGACAATTTCCTGATCAGCTACTCGATCCTGGAAACGCCGCAGCCGCTCACCAATCACAAGGCGACGCTGCAGTTGCGGCGCATCACCGACGGTAACCGCACCTATGCCGAATGGACGGCGAGCTTCGACGCAGCACCGGAGGAAGCCGACAAGCTGGCCGAGGGCATGGGCGCCAACGTCTTCCAGGGCGGCTTCAACGCCTTGAAAAGCCATTTCGCTGGCCAGAGCTGACGGGAGCCTGCCATGTCGCTTGCGCTGCAGACTTTTTCGAGCGTGAAAGACGCCAACGCCGCGCTGCAGACAGCGGGCTCACGCTATATTGGCGGCGGCACGCTTGTCGTCCGCGCGGCCAACGAAGGCGACGTTTCCGTCTCCAGCCTGGTGCGTGTCACCGATCCGGGCCTATCGCAAATCGCGGTTGTCGGCGCCAAGGTCCGGCTCGGCGCTTCGGTCACCATGGCCGCGATCGCCCGCCACCCCGAACTTGCCGTGCTCGCGCCTGCCGCGCGCGCTGTCGGCGGGCCTGCGATCCGCAACATGGCAACCGTTGGCGGCAATCTGTTCGTCCCCGCCCCTTATGGCGATTTCGCCGTCGCGCTGCTGGCGCTGGACGCGACCGTCGTCACCGAAGATGGCGAAACGCCGATCGAGACTTTCCTGGCCGATCGCAACACCAGCCGCGCCATAGTGACGGCGGTGAATATTGCATCGCCCAAAACCGAAAGCTTCCGCTTCCTGAAAGTGTCGCGCGTCAAGCCGAAGGGGGTCTCGGTGCTGAGCATCGCCGCGCTTCTGGAACGCGCACCGGACGGCACGGTGACCTCGGCGCGCATCGCGCTGGGCTGCATGGCCGATCGGCCGATCCGCGCTTTAGCGACCGAAAAGGCGCTGCTCGGCTGCAAGCTCACGCCGCAGGAGATCGCGCCGGCGCTGGTGGCCGTGAGCGAAGGCATCGCGCCGATCACCGATCCGATCGCCAGCGCCTGGTATCGCGCCGAGGTTCTGCCGGTCCATCTCGGCCGGCTGCTGCTTGACTAATATCCGTGGGGGACGCGCGTCTGTCCGGCGGATCCGGGCAGGCGCGCAGGGAGGAAAAATGGCAAAAGTACCTGTCCAGTTCACGCTCAACGGCTCCGAAAAAGCCGAATTCGTCGACAGCGGCACCACACTGCTCCATGCGTTGCGCGACAAGATCGGCGACACCTCGCCGAAGGGCGGCTGCCATCAGGGCACCTGCGGCGCCTGCTCGGTCATCATTGACGGTGAATTGCGGCTCTCCTGCCTGACATTGGCTGAGACCTGCAACGGCGCGGCCGTCACCACGACGGCCGGCCTCGCCGAAGCCGGCGTCCTACATCCGTTGCAGCGCGCCTTCCTCGACGCCTTCGCCACGCAATGCGGCTTCTGCACGCCGGGCATGATCATGGCCGCAAAAGTGCTGCTCGACCGCACGCCGAACCCGAGCCGCGAAGATGTGGTCGAGGCGCTGTCCGGCAACATCTGCCGCTGCACCGGATATGAGCCGATCATCCAGGCGGTGCTGACCGCCGCGCGCGCCAATTCGCAGAACGCGGCCTGAGGGAACGAGCCATGGAACTGCGCAAGGATTATTTCGCCGACGTCCGCAAGGACGGCCTGCATGAGATCGGCCAGGGCCGCCCGCGGCTCGATTCCCCCGGTCATGTCACCGGCAAGACTGCCTATTTCGCCGACCGCAATTTTCCCGGCATGCTGCATCTGAAGATGGTGCGCAGCCCGCACCACCATGCCCGCATCCGTTCGATCGACATGTCGGAAGCGGAAAAGCACCCGGGCGTCGTCAAGGTACTGACCGCCAAGGACGTGCCGCACAATGTCTACACCATCCTGATCCTGATCCAGATCGGTCCCGAGGACGAAACCGTGCTCGCCGACGGCAAGGTGCGCTGGAAAGGCGAGGCCGTGGTGGCGGTGCTGGCCGAGACCGAGCGCGCCGCGCAGGAAGCCGCCGCCAAGGTCAAGGTGGATTACGAAGTGCTGCCGGCCGTCTTCGACATGGAAGAAGCGCTGAAGCCCGGTGCGCCCTTGGTCAACGAGTACCACGGCCAGAACTATTATCTCTACGACAGCGGCGAATGCCGCAAGGTGCGCTTCGGCGATGTCGAGGCTGGCTTTGCCCAGGCCGACCATATCCTCGAACAGTCCTACCAGTCCTCGCCGATCGAGCACGCGCCGACCGAGACGACGGGCTGCGTGGTGACGCCAGAAGGCAACGACCGCTTCACCTGCTACACCAACACGCAGGCGATGTTCTTCACCCTCGACAACACCTCGATCATCCTGCAGATGTCGGGCTCGAAGCTGCATTTCGTCGGCGGCACGGTCGGCGGCGGTTTTGGCGGCAAGGTCGACGTCATCGTCGAGCCGATCGCCATCCTGGCCGCCAAGCTAACCGGACGCCCAGTCTGTTTTATCTACAGCCGTGAGGAGGAGATGCAGATCTCTTCGCCGCGCGCGGCTGAGAAGGTCGTCATCAAGGACGGCTTGATGAAGGACGGCCGCATCGTTGCGCGCAAGGTGACCGGCTACACCGATGCCGGCGCCTATTCGCGCCATTCGCCTTATGGCGCGCAGAAGGGTGCCGGGCATTATCCCGGCCCCTACACGATCCCGAATGTCTGGATCGACACCTATTGCGTCTACACCAACCGCACACCGTCTTCGGCCATGCGCGGCTTCGGCGTCACCATCGGCGACTTCGCGCTGGAGGTGCAGATGGACAAGCTGGCCCGGCTGATCGGCATGGACCCGCTCGAATTCCGCTTCATCAACGCCTATCGCGACGGCGACATGAAGGCGCATCGTCAGCCGACCGAGGGTGCTGCGCTGATCGAATGCATGCAGGAAGCCTCGCGCGCCGCCAACTGGCCGGTGGCGGAGCAATACATGGCGATGTCCTCCTACAGGAAGGAAGCCTGAGATGGCTATCCGGCGTGGACGCGGCGTCGCCGCGATCAACTATCCGACCGGCATGAACCTCGGCGGCGACCCGACCCAGGCGCTGGTCCATTCGACGCCGACCGGCAATTTCATGGTGACGCTCTCCAGTGTCGATCTCGGCCAGGGCATGAAGCAGATCATGGCCCAGATCTGCGCCGAGACCATCGGCGTGCCGACCGACCGCGTCGTCATCGACACCGCCGACACCGACACCGGTCCGCACTGCATGGGCACTTTCGCCTCGCGCGGCACGCACCGCGCCGGCAATGCCGTCATCCAGGCGGCCAAGGAAGCCCGCCAGGTGATGCTGGAAGTGGCCGCCGAAGAGCTGGAGGTGAACGCTTCCGACCTCGAGACCGACGGCGAAGGCAACATACAGGTGAAGGGCGCGCCGCAGAAATCGATCTCGATCTTCGATGTCGCCCTGTCGGCGCATTTCAAGCGCGGCCGCTCGATCTCGGGCCGCGGCATGTTCCTGATCCCGCGCTCCTACCCGGAGAAAGAGACCGGCGCGATGAAGCCCTCGACCTGCTACGCCCATGCCTGCACGGTGGCCGAGGTCGAGGTCGACGACGAGACCGGCGAAGTGACGGTGCTGACGGTCAAGAACGTCTTCGAGATCGGCCGCGCGCTCAATCCGAAGATGGTCGAGCAGCAGTTGGTCGGCGGCTCCTGGATGGGAATCAGCCACGCGCTCTACGAGACGACCGAACCCTATTATCCGAACCGCGACCATGGCGGCACCGACTTCAACCAATATCTGATGCCTGGCCCAGGCGACCTGGCCGAGACCGAGATCATTGTGCTGGAGCGCCCTTCCGCCGATGGGCCGTTCGGCGCCAAGGGTCCCGGCGAGATGTGCGCCAACCCGCAAATCCCGGCCGTCGCCAACGCCGTCTTCGACGCGGTCGGCGTGCGCATCGACACGCTGCCGATCACGCCGGAGCGCATCCTGCGCGCGCTGAAGGCGCAGGCGGCGGGCTGAGGGGAAGATGACCAGCGCCGACGCCGTTGAGGTCGCGGCTTCGCCGGAGGCGATAGCAGCGCGCCTTGCCGCCTCGCACTATCTGGCCGACGACAGCCTTGCCACCGCGATCTTCCTGGCGATCCGCCTGGGCAAGCCGCTGCTGCTCGAGGGGGCGCCGGGCGTCGGCAAGACCGAAGCCGCGAAGGCGGTCGCCGAACTCCTCGGCCGCGAGCTGGTGCGCCTGCAATGCTATGAAGGCATCGACTCCGGGCATGCGCTTTACGAGTGGAACTACCAGCGCCAGCTGCTCGCCATCCGCCATGCCGGCGAGCACGAGATCGACATCTATGACGACCGCTTCCTGATCGCGCGACCGCTGCTGCAGGTGCTGCGGGCGCCCGAGCAGCGCGTGCTGCTGGTCGACGAGATCGACCGCTCCGACCATGAATTCGAAGCGCTGCTGCTCGAATTCCTCTCCGATTTCCAGATCAGCATTCCGGAGCGCGGCACGATCCGCGCCGCGGCGCAGCCCATCGTCATCCTGACCTCGAACCGCACCCGCGAGCTTGCCGAGGCGCTGCGCCGGCGCTGCGTCTATCACTGGATCGGCTATCCCGATGCCCAGCGCGAGGCCGAGATCATCATGCTGCGCTCGGGCCATGTCGCCGAGGCGACCGCACGCGCGGTGGCCAATGCCGTGCAGGAGATCCGCGCGCGGCCGCTGGCCAAGCCGCCCGGCATCGCCGAAGCAGTCGAATGGGCGAATGCCGCGACCATCCTCGAAAAAGGCGGCAGCCCGTGGCCGGAGGCCTTCCGCCGAGCCATCGGCGTGCTGATCAAGGACGAGGAGGATTTTTCGGCGATCGCGCCGGAGCTGGGGAGGATTGTCGAGGAGGCGCTGGGGTGATGAGCAATCGGCATTGCGCGCCTATCTCTCAGCGCTGGCGGGACAGCGCCCCCCTCTGTCCTGCCGGACATCTCCCCCACGAGGGGGGAGATTAGCAGCGTTGGCGCGCCGCTCAATTCTGCCAGGCTGAAGATTGGCGAAAGCCGGCGCGACATCTGATCTCCCCCCTTGTGGGGGAGATGTCCGGCAGGACAGAGGGGGGCGCGAAGGAATGATGCGTGGGGAAAGCTTGCCTCGTGCCGCCGCG